>CALPIW020000115.1 GCA_943323725.2 Polynucleobacter meluiroseus
GGTGCGCACGTCGAGCCGGGCAAGGTCACCGATTCTTTCGATATCCGTACGCCCACGGACGTGATGGTAATCACGTCCCTACCACATGACCCCGCCAATCATCCGGTCTCCGGTTTCCCCTTGAGCGCCAATCTACCCCATCCCGCCACCTGAATTTTCGGTACTCCAGCTATGTCGTGACGCGGTCCCGACCCTACCCCTTCTTTCATCCTTTATCCCCCATCCTTCATCTTCCATCCTGCCCCTACCCCTACCCCTGCCCCTAAACAACCATGCGCTCCCTGCTCCTGACCGCCGCTCTGTTCTCCGCCACCTTCGCCGCCGCCGCCGAGGTCTTCACCGAAGGTCCCGCCCAGAAAGTCGGCGAAGGCTACAAGTTCACCGAAGGCCCGGCCTGGCACCCGCAGGAGAAGGCGTTCTATTTCTCGGACATCCCGAGCAATAACATGCAGCGCTGGACGGCCGAGGGCGGCAGCAAGCTCTTCCTCGACCGCAAGTCCCGCTCCAACGGCATCGTCGTCGACCCGCAGGGCCGCCTGATCTTCTGCGAGATCGACAAGCGCGCCATCGTGCGTCGCGAGAAGGACGGCACCGAGACCATCCTGGCCGAGAGCTGCGACGGCCAGAAACTCAACGCGCCGAACGACCTCTGGCTCGCCCCGAACGGCGACATCTACTTCACGCTCCCCAAGCTCCGCCCGTCCAAGGCCAAGAAGGACGCCATCCCGGAGAACGTCCTCAACGGCACGCTCTGCCGCATATCCGCCGACGGCAAGTCGGTGACGAACGTGGGGAAAGCCGTCGGCGTCGAAGCCCCCAACGGCGTCGTCGGTACTTCCGGCGGCAAGCAGATCTGGTGGACCGACGGCACGGTGTGCAAGACCGCCAAAATCAACACGGACGGAACCCTCTCCGACCCCAAGGTCGCCGCCAAGGTCGGCAGCGATGGCCTGGCCGTCGACGCCCGCGGCCGCCTCTACACCACCGCCAAGGAAGGCCTCGCCGTGCATGACGCCGATGCCAACCAGATCGGCCTCATCCCCTTCCCCGAAAGCCCCTCCAACATGAAGTTCGGCGGCGTCGACGGCACGACCCTCTTCGTCACCGCCCGCACCGGAGCCTACTTGGTCAAGTCCAAGACCCCAGGCGAAGGTTTTGGGAAGTAAGCCTGAAGAGTCAGATGAAGAGCCGATGAATGATGGAGGATGGATGATGAAAACCGGAAGCTGACCAAATATTCCTGCCCTCAATACCCCCAATCCCTCATCGTCCATCGTTCATCGCCCATCATCCATCTTCGATCATCCATCGTCCATCATTCATCCTTCATCCTTCATCCTCATGAACCTCCTCCGCCTCCTTCCCCTCCTGGCCGCGGCTTCGCTTTCCGCCGCGTCCGTCTCGACCTTCGCCGGCACCGGTGAGAAAGGCTACTCCGGCGACGGCGGCCCCGCCACCGCCGGCAAGATGGACAACCCCTTCGGCGTGGTCCGCGGCCCGGACGGCGCCATCTGGTATTGCGAATACACCGGCCAGCGTATCCGGCGCGTCGACACGGACGGCAAGATCACGCTGATCGCTGGCACGGGCAAGGCGGGCTACACGGGCGACGGCGGCCCCGCCACGGCGGCGACCTTCAACCTCCCCCACGAGCTCCGCTTCGGGCCGAAGCGCGGCAACCTCTTCATCGTGGACATGCAGAACCACGCGGTCCGCAAGATCGACGTGAAGACCGGCGTCATCACGACGGTCGTCGGCACGGGCCAGCCCGGCTACTCCGGCGACGGCGGGCCCGCCGACCAGGCTCAGCTGAAGCAGCCGCATAGCATCCAGTTCGACGCGAACGGCGATCTCTTCATCTGCGACATCGGCAACAACGTCATCCGCAAGGTCGACATGAAGACCAAGCGCATCAGCACCATCGCCGGCACGGGCAAGCCTGGCGTCACCCCCGACGGCGCCCCGGTCAAGGGCACGCCGCTCAAGGGCCCGCGCTCGATCGACTTCGACGCCGCCGGCAACCTCTGGGTCTGCACCCGCGAGGGCAACCAGGTCTTCAAACTCGACCTCAAGCACGACAAGATCACCCACGTCGCGGGCACGGGCAAGAAGGGCTTCACCGGCAACGGCGGCCCCGCCAAGCTCGCCACCCTCAGCGGCCCCAAAGGCGTCGCCGTCGACGCCCAAGGCAACGCCTGGCTGGTCGACACGGAATCCCACTCGATCCGCATGGTCGACGCCAAGACGGGCAAACTCGAACTCATGATCGGCACCGGCGCCAAGCACGACGGCCCCGACGGCGATCCGCTCAAGTGCGGCCTCGCCCGCCCCCACGGTATCTGGGTCGATAAGGATGGCAGCGTCTTCGTCGGCGATTCGGAGAACCATCGCGTACGCGTCCTGAAGAAGTAAGCCTGTGACGCTCAGCCGCCGCTCGCTCCTTAAGCACGCGCTCCTCGCCGGAGCCTGGTATGGCGCGGTCGGTCGATCTTTCGCGCAGGCTTCCTCGCCCGAAGTCCTCGGCCAAGGTGACTTCAAATATCGCGTCGTGCCCGGCTGGGGCGTGCTCGACGAAAAGACGCCCGTCAATGACTGCCATGGCCTTACCCGCACGGCCGACGGGCACATCGTCCTTCTGACCAACCACGTCGCCAACAACGTCATCTTCTACGACGAAGCCGGCAAACTGGCGCACAAGTGGACAGGGCCGAAGTTCCCCGGCGCGCATGGTCTCGCGCTCGCGGCTTACCAAAGGAAATCCGCGCTCTTCATCACGGACCTCACTCTGCACACGGTCACCCGCTGCGCCCTCTCGGGCGAACAGCTCGGCGAGTGGCGACTCCCCGCGCATACCGGAAAATACGCCAAGGAGACCGACTACCGCCCTTCCTGGACGCTCCATCGGGCCGACGGCGAGTTCTACGTCCTCGATGGCTACGGCAAGGACTACATCCTGCACTACGCCCCGGATGGCTCGTTCAAGCGCCTCCTCGGTGGACCCGAGGGCGGCATCGTTCACTGGGGCCCGCACGGCGGCATGATCGATGCGGCGGCCGACGGCGCCGAGACGCTGCTCATCGCCATGAGCGATCAGCAATACCTGCTGCGCCTCGACCTCGACGGCAAGAAACTCAGCCAGACCGACCTCCCGGGCGGCAACCCCCGCCAGATCCGCCGCTTCGGCCAGCACTACGTCGTGGCCCACCTCGCCGACAACTGGCCCAAGGACCGCAGCAGCCGCGGCTTCCTGTCCATTCTCGATGCGAACCTGCGCGTCGTCGCGAACATCGCCGGCTCCGCGCCCATCTACGATGAGGCAGGCAAGCTCCGGCCGATGAAACACACCGCCGAAGTCTTCATGCACCCGCACGACGTCCTGGCGAACCCCGATGGTTCGCTGGTCGTCGCGCAGTTCGCTTCCGGCAAGACCTACCCGCTCAAGCTCGAGCGGATCTGAGTCCGCTCAGTGCTTCCAGTTGAGGCTCAGGCCGAAGGAGTCCTGATCCATCTGGAGGGACGCCGGGACGCCGATGTTGCCGGAGACCGTTTCATTGAACGCGCGGGCGTAGAAGAAGGAGACTTCGGTCGAAGCGTTCGCCTGCCAGGTCGCGCCGAGGGTGGCGTGATGACGAACGACGCCGGGAGCGAGCAGGTTGAAGAAGATCTCCGAGGAACCGATCGGCTGCGTCGTGTGGTTGTAGCCGACGCGCACGGTGAGGGTCGGCGAAACTTCGTAGGCGAGACCGGTCTTGATGACCGTGACATCCTTCCAGCCGAAGCCG
Organism: Polynucleobacter meluiroseus; assembly: GCA_943323725.2. Classification (GTDB taxonomy): domain Bacteria; phylum Verrucomicrobiota; class Verrucomicrobiia; order Opitutales; family UBA953; genus UBA953. The sequence continues at coordinate 3,783 of CALPIW020000115.1, forward strand.
GGGCCGTTGGACGTGCCGAAGCCACCCGGCGAAGAACCCGGATTACCGACCGAGTTCACTTCGCTGTAATGGATGCGTTCGACATCGAAGGCCCAGGTCAGGGACGAATCGATCTGGTAGGCGAAGCCCACGGCGTAATTGGAAGGGATATCGAAGCCGCCGCGCTCAGCAAAGAGACCGGCATACTTGTCGAACTTGGTCATCCACAGACGAGACTGGTAGGTCGCACCGACCTTCAGGTTCTGGCTGGCCTGCCAGGTCCAACCCAGGCGGGCGCCGCCGCCGACGGACGTGTCGTAGCCGGCGTTATTGACGCCGAACTCTTCGAGGCCAGTGGCCTTGAAACGCTGGCCGGCGAGGATCGCGGAGATACCGAAGGCGTGGCCGCCTTCGTTGCGCCAGGACCAGGTCGGAGCGATGAAGAGCTGCGACAGATCCATTGAAGTGTTGGAAGGGGTGAAGGTCGGCGTCGAAGGCAGGTCGAAGAGCGGAGCCTGGTAACCCGTGTTCATCCCGCCGTTGCCGAAGACGGCGAGACCGAAAGAGACCCCACTGGAGAGAGTGGTCTTGTAGGAGAAGTCCGGGATGTAGAAGCTGCCGTCTTCGTTGCCGTCGAAAGTGTTGCCGTTGACTGTGACGCTGCGATCAGGAGCGAACCAGGTGAGACCGACCTGATGGCTATCATCGACGTCGACCAGGCCGGCCGGATTGGTAGCCACGACCAAAGAGTCCTGAGCGAACGCCACGCCGGCGCCGCCGAGGCCCTTGGCCTTTACGCCGTAACCATGATCGAAATAGCCGTCGGTGGCCAAAGCAGCCGAGGCGGTGAGCAACAGGGAGAGCGAGAGCTGGATACGCATGAGGTGTAGGATTGAGAATTAAACATTATATCTTTGGTTATGATGTAAAGAATAAAAATAGGCATCGTTTTATTAGTGTTTTGGCGGCCCTCCTTCAGCATACCTCATTGCAGCCCACCCCAGCCCCCACCCCTACCCCTGCTACGCCATGCTCCGTCCCCTGCTCTGCTGGCTCAGCCTATCCGTCTGCCTGGCCTTCGCCGACCCGGCCCGGCCCAACATCGTCCTGATCCTCGTCGACGACCTTGGCACCGGCGACGTGGGCTGCTTCGGCGCCAAGGACATCCGCACGCCGCACCTCGACGCTCTGGCGAAGCAAGGGACGCGCTTCACGGATTTCTACGTCGCCCAAGCGGTCTGCACGGCCAGCCGCGCCGCGCTCCTGACCGGATGCTACCCCAACCGCGTCGGGATGCAGGGTGCCCTCAATCACACGAGCCGCTTCGGTCTCAATCCCTCCGAGTGGACGCTTCCGAAGATGCTCAAAGACCGCGGCTATGCGACGGCCTGCTTCGGCAAATGGCACCTAGGCACGGTACCGGAACTTTCCGCGCCCCGCCAGGGCTTCGACGAATTCTTCGGACTGCCCTACTCCAACGATAACTCGAAATACCATCCGACGCTCGCGCCGGAGATGCCCCCGCTCCCGTTGCTCGAGGGCGAGAAAGTCGCGGAACTCGACCCGGACCAGTCGACCTTCACGGCCCGCTTCACGGCCAGAAGCATCGATTTCATCGAACGACACAAGGACCGGCCCTTCTTCCTCTACCTGCCCCACGTGATGCCGCACGTGCCGATCTTCGCCTCGGACAAGTTCAAGGGCCGCTCGAAGCGCGGCCTTTATGGAGACGTGGTGGAAGAGCTGGATGACGCGATCGGCACGCTGCTCGCCAAACTGCAGGCGACCGGACTGTACCGGAACACGCTGGTGATCTTCTTCTCCGACAACGGAGCCTGGACGAGCTACGGCGAACACGCCGGTTCTAACGGCTCATTCCGCGAAGGGAAGCTGACCTGCTTCGAAGGGGGCATGCGCTCGCCGCTCATCGTCCGCTGGCCGGGGCA
>CALPIW020000116.1 GCA_943323725.2 Polynucleobacter meluiroseus
GGGTCCGTTGGCCGCCTTGCCCTTGCCTTTGCCGCCCGCGGGTGCGGCGATGCCCATTTCCTGGCGCCAGGCGGCGACCGATGCGATGAGTTCTTGGGCGAGCTCAGGTTGCTTGGCCTGGATCGGCGTGGTCTGGCCGGGGTCGGCGACCATGTCGAAGAGGTTGCCCGCGCCATCGAGACGATGGGTCTGGGTGCGCACGCTGACGTTGTTGCCCCAGGTGTTGAAGATCTGTCGCGGAGCCCAGTCGGCGTCGTTCCCGAGCTTGAGCAACGGCGAGAGGTCGCGGCCGTCCCGCGGGCGGTCGCCGGCGCGTTTGATGCCGGCCAAGGATTCGAGCGTCGAGGCGAGGTCGATGGCGCCGGCGATGGGCTTCACTTGCGTGCCGGCGGCGATCTGGCCGGGCCAGCGGATGAAGAGCGGCGACCGGACGCCGCCTTCGTCGGTGGTCGCCTTGGTCCCTTTCATGCCTCCCGTCCAGCGATGTCCGTTCGGGCCATTGTCCGAGAAGTAGACGACGATGGTGTCTTCCTCGAGCTTGAGCTCCTTGAGCTTGGCCAGGATGCGACCGACGTTGCGGTCCTGGTTCTCGACCATGGCCAAGGCGCAGCGGGTCTCGTCAAGCTTCTCGGCTTGGGCGTTCGTCGCGGTCTGGCTGAGGGGTTTGTCTTTGAAACGCGCCCAGTCCGAGGCGGGCGCCGACCATGGCGAATGCGGCGTGGTGAACGGCACGAAGCACAGGAAGGGCTTGGACTGGTTGCGCTCGATGAACTGCAGGGCCTTGTCCGTCAGGACATCCACGATGTAGCCTTTGGACGTCTTCATGACGCCGTTGTGCTCGAGCGGCGCGTCGAAATATTCGCCCCAGTGGCCGGAGGTGTAGCCCCAGAAGGTGTCGAAGCCGCGGGCGAGCGGGTGATAGGGCCATTGGCTGCCGTTGTGCCACTTGCCGAAGAGGCCGGTGACGTACCCGGCGCCCTTGAAGGAGTCCGCCACGGTCTTTTCGTCGGGGTTCATGCGTTCCTGTCCGGTCGAGACGCCGTAGACGCCGAGCCGTCGGTGGTAGCGACCGGTGAGGAATTCCGAGCGGGTGGGGGCGCAGACGGGTTGGACGAAGAAGCGATCGAAATGCGCGCCCGCCTTGGCGATGCCGTCGATGTGCGGCGTGGCGACCTGGCGGTTACCGTTGAAGGAATAGTCGCCCCAGCCGGCGTCGTCGGCCAGCAGGACGACCACGTTGGGCGCCTTGGCCGATGCGAGGGCGGCCGCCAGGAGGAGGACACCGAGCAGGGCAAGTCGGCTCATGACGGCTTACTTCTTGGCGGGCAGGTAGCCGAGCGAGACGAGGAAGGCGTCGGTCGCCGCCAAGGTCTCGGCATATTTCGACTTATTGAAGAAGCTGTGTTTCTCGCCTTCGTAGCCGACGAGTTCGCAGCGGTTGCCGGCGGCCTTCATGACTTCGGTGAATTTCTCGACGGTCGCGTAAGGCACGGTGGTATCGGCCGTGCCGTGGAAGATGATCGTGGGCGGCGTGCCTTTCTTGACGTGGTGGATCGGGGAGATTTCCGTCGGTTCGCAGCCGAACCTGGCCTTGTCGAGGCCGGCGCCGAAGCCCTTGAGGTCGACCCCGGGGAAGGGCGCCATCACCGTGCCGGGATTGAAGAGCACGAGGGCGTTGGGCAGGCAGGAGACGGACTTGTCATCCTTGGCGTCGTCGAGTCCGGGCAAGGTCGCGACGGAGGCGGCGAGATGGCCGCCGGCCGAACCGCCGGCGACGGCGATGCGTGCCGGGTCGATGCCGAGGCGCGCGGCGTTAGCGCGCACCCAGCGCACGCAGGCCTTGGCGTCGGAGACGCAGTCCGCGGGCTTGGCGTCCTGCCGGGTCTTCACGCGGTAGTCCGCGACGATCGCGATCATGCCGCGCTCGGCGAGATGGCGGCTCTGGGGTTCGAACTGGGTGGGCGAGCCGCCCGTCCAGCCGCCGCCGAAGAAGAACACGATCGCAGGGCGGGGCGCGGTCTGCTTCGGCGCTTGATCGAAGACCCACACCTTGAGCTCGGTGTCGCCGATCTTGCGGTAAGTCTCGGACTTGGTGCCTTCGATCACGGGCGGGTGGCCGCCGGCTTTCTTCTTGGAGGATTTTTCCTGGGCGCCCGCGGTCAGCGCGACGCAAAGGGAGAGGAAGGCGAGGATGAGGCGCATGGGGTTACCCGAGGACTAGAGGACCGGAGGGCCCGAGGCAAGGAGGGGAAAGCGAAATTGAAGACTGAATGGAGGGCTGAGTTGAGGGCTGAGTTGATGGCTGCATCGATGACAGAGGACTGAATCGAGGGCAGAATCAAAGTCCTGTCCCCCGAAACGGCTCTCCGCTCAGCCCTTAATTCCCGAACGGTCCCTGATCCTGGGTGACTTTGCCGTGCGCGGCCTCTTCGGCTTCCAATCGCTTGAGTCGCTTGATGTATAGGACGAGTCCGACGAACAACAGGATATCGATTCCCAGCATGATCATGCCGGTCTGGGTCGCGTTGGGGCCGAGGTCGAAGGTCAGCGGACCGAAGAGCTTGCGCCAGAAGCTCGGCCGGCCGGGCTCGATGGACTCGACGAAGCCGCCGATGAGGTAGAGCGAGCCCGTCGAGTAGGCGAGAATCGGGGGCAGCAGCTTCGCGGGCTTCATGCGAGGGTTACTTCTGGAAAGCCGGGGCGTTCTTGTCGCCGCCGCTGAGGACGAAAGCGACGAGGTCGAGGACTTCTTCCTGCGTGAGCATGCTCAGCAGCATGGGCGGCATGGGCGAGACCTTGGAGACTTCGATGCTCTTGACCTGCTTGCGGTCGAAGCCGACGCGCTGGTCAGGGTCGGAGAGGTCGGTGTTGATCTGCACGGTGTCGCCGTTGAGGTTCACGATGACGCCGGTGACGGTCGAGTCGTCCTGCTTGGTCACGACGACGGGCGCGAACTGCTCGTTGATCTCCTTACTGGGATTGATGATCTGGTCGAGGAGGTCGTGCGGGCTGTAGCGGCCGCCGGCGCCGGTGAGGTCCGGGCCGTTCATGCCGCCGGCGTTGCCATAACGGTGGCAGGCGAAGCAGGCGGCGGCGCCGAACATCTTACGGCCGTTCTCGAAATCGCGGCCCTTCATGCCGGTGCGCGTGGCGGCGCTCAGCTCTTCGAGGGTCCAGTTCTTGGGCGTGCGGCCGGCGAAGATGGCGCCGACGTTCTCATAGGCGGACTTGATGGGCGGGTTCTTGGCCAGGGCGACGAGCTTGTCATGGCGGGTCAGCTCCTCGGGCGAGTACGTGGCGAGGGAGTCGTTACGGATGAACTCGATGAACTTGCCGAAGCTCGAACCACCGCGGTAGCTGGCGGCCTTGACGAACCAGTTGAGCTGCTTCTCGCGGAGCTCCGGAGTCCAGCCGGCCTTGAGCATGCGCAGGCTGCGCATGATCTCCATCTCGGGCTCCTGGCTGCCGGCGTCGGCGACCACGGCCATGGCCTTGGCGGCCAGGGTCGGAGACTGCAGGAAGCTCAGGGTCTCGGTGAGGAGCCAGTTGAGCTCGAAGTTCGCCGCGGGATAGGCGGCGTCGTAATAGCGGGTCACGGCGGCGACACCGGCGTCGTCCGGCTTGCCGTAGCGGTGCAGGACGATCTGGGCGACGCGGAGGTTCAGGAGCTTCTGCTCCTGGGTGAGTTTCGTGAAGTCATCGGCGCGCAGGGCCGCGAGCAGGCGATCGCGCAGGACGGCCTGTTCGGCGGTGGGCTCAGCGGTCGTGGGCGCGATGCCGGTGCGCGGATCGGGCTTGGCGGCCTTGGCGGTGTGGTAAGGGCAGGGGGCGGCCTGACGCGCCAGCGCGAGCAGGGCCTCGAGGCGGGCGGTGGCGTTCTGCTCGGCGAAGGCGCGCTCGCTCCAGCCGGCGTGCGGCTGATGCTCGAGCACGACACGCGCGGCGAAACGCAGCCAGCGGTCGGACGACGAGAGGTGCGGCCAGGCGACGTCCGCGGCCTTGGGGTCCTGCTTGCCATGGAACTGCTCGAGAGCCTTGCGGGCGGCGACTTCGGGCGCGGCCTTGGCGACGGAGTCTAGGACGGGGTCGGTGGATTCCTTACCCACGTAGGTGACGCGGTAGAGGCCGGACTGGACCTTGCGTCCGCCGATGGCGAAGTACATCGCGCCGTCCTGCGGGTGGATGGCGAGGTCGGTCACGGGGAGCGGCGCGCCCTGGATGAAGTCTTCCTTCACGCCGACATAGCTCGCGCCCTGCGGCTTGAGCTGGACGGCGTAGATCTTCCCCCAGCTCCAATCCATGATGTAGAGGGCTTCCTGATACTTCGCCGGGAACTTGGCGCCGTAGCCGAAGGCGATGCCGGTGGGCGAGCCAGGGCCGATGTTCACGGTCGCAGGCAGGTTGTCGGGGTAGAATTCCGGATACTTGCCGGCCCCGTTGCGCCAGCCGTATTCGCCGCCGCTGACGACGTGGTTCACGCGCGTGGGGCGATACCACGGGGTGTTGAAGTCATACTCCATGTCGGCGTCGTACGTGAACAGGTCGCCGGCGCGGTTGAGGGCGCCGCCGTAAATATTGCGGAAGCCGCTGGCGAAGGTCTCGAAGGTCTTCCCGTCCTTGCTGATGCGGTAGACGATGCCGCCCGGGGCGAGCACGTGGCGGTTGTGGCCGCGGCCGTCCGGCATGCGCGGGAGGAGGTGGTCGTCGCCCCAGAGCGGCGCGACGGGCGAGGTGGCCGGGGTCTCGGTCTTCACGGAATTATTTCCGGTGATGAGGTAGAAGCCCTGCTGGTCAGGGGTGACGACGACCTTGTGGACGCCGTGGTCGCCGCCGGACTGGATGTCGCGGATGAGTTCGACCTTGTCGAGCTGGTCGTCGCCGTCGCTGTCGCTGAGGCGGTAGAAGCCGCTGGGGATCTTCTTCTCGTAATCGTTCACGCCGGCGTAGAGGGCGCCGAAGGCCCAGGTCATGCCGTTGATGGCACGGATGTTCACCGGCATCTTCTTGATGTCGGCGGCTTTGAGGGTCTGGCCGGCGGCGGGCGCGGGGAAGCGGTAGAGGTCGCCGTATTGGTCGCTGGCGTAGATGCGCCCTTTGTCATCGACGCACAGGGCCACCCAGGAGCCTTTCTCGGCGCCGGGGACGGAGTAGAGGAGTTCGACCTTGAAACCGGCGGGAGCCTTGATGCGGCCGACAGGCGTGGCCTTATTCTCGCCGATTTCCTTACCGGCGTCAGGTGCCGAAGCCTTCTTGGCGGGAGCCTTAGCCTTCGCCTTGCCCGGCGCGGGTGCGGCCTTCGGCGCGTTCTTGGCGGGGGCCTTCTTGCCCGCGCCCGGGGGGACGATGCGCTGGGCGTCGCTGGGGATGGGGCTCTTGTCCAGGGTGACGAGCGGGGACTCCGGGAGTTCCTTGAGCATGACGTCCTTGATCTGGACGATCATGGCCGGGCCTTTGTGCACCTGGAAGGCGAGCAGGCCTTCGAGTTCGCGGTCCTTGGCGTCGTGGTCGATGAGTTCGATGGTGACCTTGCCGTCGACCTTGTGGATCAGGCGGTTGCCTTGGGCGATGATGACATACTCGTGCCACTCGGTGAAATCGACCTTCACGGGGTCGTGTTCGGCGGAAAGCCACTTGGCGGCCTTGTCGTCGATGATGA
>CALPIW020000117.1 GCA_943323725.2 Polynucleobacter meluiroseus
GCGTTCGGGACGGCGTAAGCGATGAGGAGGCCAAAGGCGCCCGGACGACGGAGGTCGGCGTAGAGCTGCGGTGCTTCGCTGAACGGATGAGCGGAAGTCAGCAGCGGGGAGACATCGAGTCCGCCCGAAGCCATCAGCGCCAGGACTTCGTCGAAGTTGGCGCGGGCGGAGGACGGGTCGGCCGGATCGGCGGAACCGTAGGAGCGCGAGACCTGGAAAGAGACCTCGTTCTGATAGAAGTCCGCACGGTTGAGCGTGAGCCCCGTCACGCCGACCAGGACGACGCGTCCGCGACGACGGCAGAGGCGCGCGGCGAGGTTGACGGGTTCGTCGGAAGAAGTGCTGGCCGTGATGAGCACGCCGGTCGCCCCGGTGCGCAGGAGCGCCGAAAGGCCCGTCGCTCCGTCGGGGATGATTGCGCCCGCCTGCGCGGCGACGGCGCGCTTGGCCTCATCGGGATCCACGCCGACGACCACGATGCCGCGGGCGAGGAGGAGCCGGACCGCGAGCTGACCGATGAGCCCGAGGCCCATGACCACGACCGTCTCGCCACGCCGGGCATCGACCAAACGCAGGCCTTGCAGGGCGATGGCCGCGAGCGGCGTGAAGGCGGCGTGCTCGGAGGAGACCGCCGCAGGCACGCGCGCGGCGAAGGCCGGATCCGCCGACACCACTTCCGCATGCGGTGAATTGGAGACCACCCGGTCGCCGACGGCGAAGCCCGGGACCTGGCCGGCGTCGAGGACTTCACCCACGTGACAATAGCCGAGCGGGATCGGCTGGGCGAGCTTGCTACGGACGGCGGCAAGCGTCGGGAACAGGCCTTCGGTCCGGACCTTCGCGAGGACCGCGCGGAATTTCTCGGGCTGCTGCCGGGCCTTGCTCAACCAGCCGGCGCGCCCGAACTCGACGAGCATGCGCTCCGTGCCGAGCGAGACCAACGAACGCGAGGCGCGGACGAGCAGGCGTCCGCGGCGCGGGCCGGGCGCGGGCGCGTCGACGAGTTCGGTGCGACCCGAACCCAGATGCTGGATGAGCTGGCGCAAGGTCAGGAACGGGCCCGGTCCTGCTCGAAGGAGGACTGCTCGGTGAAGGTCGTCATCGCCGCGAGCACGAAGCCCGCCGTGAACATCAGCGGCGTGAACCAGATGAGCAGGTCGATCGTGGCGTGCAGGCCGAGGAAGATGAGCCCGAGCGCGAGCGGGTAAGTCTCCGGATGGCCGGGACGGAAGGCGCGGAAGAGTTTGCGGCCGAGCCAGCCGAAGAAAGCCAGGAGCGGGAGCAGGCCGATCACGCCGACCTCGGCGAGCAGCTCGAGCCAGTCGTTGTGGGCGTGGATCGCGCGCAAGTACAGCTTGCCCTCGCGGCGGAGCTCCGGCTGCAGCGCCTGGTAAGGCGGAGAGACCCAGCGGTAGGAACCCGCGCCGTAACCGACCCAGACGCGACCCGTCCAGCCGCCTTCGGTGGCGAGCGCCCACGTCGCGCGGCGCAACGGCGCCCGGTCGTCGAAGCCGGTCGCCTGATAGGTCGTCGCCTTGACCTTGAAACGGTTGAGGAGCGGCTGAAGATCCGCGACGAACAGAACCGACGCCGCGGCCAGCGCGAGGGCGGCGCCGGTGATCAGCATGATACGCCGACGCGAGCCGCTCGAGCCCGGGAAGCCGAACCAATAGGCGGCGAGCGGAGCGACGACGAGCAGCAGTATCGCGAACGCCGCGCCCGCCGTGCTGTTGGTCAGGCTGGCGAGGAGCGCGAGGGCGAAGGCGAGGAAGGCGGCGGCGAGATGCGGGCCGCCGCGGAGGACATTGTCACCGGCGCGACGGATGTGCCAGAAGGTGAGCGCCAGGGCGATGCCCGCATGCAGGTAGAGATACACGCCCGCGTGGTTGCGGTTCATGAACGTGCCGAAGGACTGCGTGTTATACGGGACCGGAAAGCCCAGGACCGTACCATAGGATTTCTGGTTCAAGATCCCGAAGGCCCCTACCGCGAGGGCGGCGAGCACGGTGATCCAGCCGAGGATCAGGTAACCGCGCCGACGACGGAGGCCGTGACGCAGCGCAAGGAAGAGCAGCCACGGCGCGCCGAACACCATCATCTGGCGCCAGGCGTTCATCGGCGGCTGCTTGGTGTCGGATGCGGAGAACGGCGCCTGCAGGCCCGAAGGCAGCCAGCTCACATAGGGCTGGGGGCGCACGTCGAACTTGCCGACGTCGATGCCGGGAAGGCCTTGCGCGGCCCAGAACGCTTCGCGGTCCACGGCGACGCCCCATGCGTTCCAGTCCTGGATCGCGAAGTAGACGAAGAGCAGGACGCCCGCCCAGAAGGGGATCGAACGGAAGAGGTCGGCGCGGGCTTCGGCGGCGGGACGCGAGACGAGATCACGCGAGAGCAGGAACCAGGCGAGCGTCGAACCGGCGAGCAACGCAGCCGGGAAGCAGACGTGGTCGAGCCAGCGATAAGTGAACGGTTCGTAGCCATCGGCAGCGGCGACCCCGACGGCGACCAGCAGGCCGGCGAAGGCGAGCGCCATCACGACGCGCTGCGCGCGGGCTTCGGCGCAGACGGCGAAGAAAGCGGCGGAAGCGAAACCGAGTGCCGCGGCGACCGTCCAGAGCACCACGCCGGCCCAACCCCACGGCGCGACGACGAGGACGAGCCCCGCGAGGAGCATCACGGTGCGTTCACGGGCGGTGAATTGGGATTGGGACGAGTGGGAGGGCATGAACTAAAAATGGAGGACACGAGGGCCGGAGGGCCGGAGGGCTGGAGGACAAATGAGAGGCTTAGTTGATCGGGGGCTCGGAGGCTCTGGCCATACGAGAGTATCGAGTATGGAGTATTGAGTATAGGTCGGCGGAGGGCACAAGGACCCGAGGGCCGGAGGACTCGAGGCGCCCGTATCAGCTTTTGGCTCTGATGTGCTCCCAGCCGCCATTACCTGACATAGGTAGGGACGTGATCACTATCGCGTCCGCCCTGGTGCCTGACGGATGCGATGTCATCGCATCCCTACCCGTTGCAGCTAGGGCAGCACGCGGTGCTGCCCCTACCTTAAGGCAAGCACTCCCCCGATACTCCATACTCAATACTCCATACTCTCATCGGACTTCTGGCCCTCCGGCCCTCGAGCCCACCAATCCTCGAATCACACAATCCCCGCCTGATAAATATCGTGGATGCGGATGAGGCCGAGGCAGCGTTGGGTGGCGGCGTCGGTGACGGGGAGGACGGAGATCTGCGAGGGGCGGTCCTCCATGATGCGGGCGGCTTCGGCGAGGGACATCGGCGCGTGGGCACGGATGGGGTTGACCGTCATGATGTCGGCCGCTCGGGCGGTGTTGATGTCGACGCCACGGCCGAGCGCGCGGCGGAGGTCGCCGTCGGTGATGAGACCGGCGAGCGTGCCGTCGGCCGCGAGCACGCAGGCGGCGCCGTGCGGGTGACGGGTCATCGCGATGACCGTATCACGGAGGGCGTCGCCCGGCTTGGCGACCGCGCAACGTTCGAGCGGCTGGAGCGCTTCGCCGACCGTGAGGGTCAGGTTACGGCCGAGCTGGCCGGCGGGATGGAAGCGGGCGAAGTCGGAAGGACCGAAGCCGCGCTTCGTCATGAGCGCGGCGGCGAGGGCGTCGCCGAGCGCGAGGGTCAGGAGCGCGCTCGTCGTCGGCACGAGGCCGAGCGGATCGGCTTCGGGGCGGGCGCCGATGTCGAGGACGACGTCGGCCTGGGTCGCGAGCGGCGACTGGGTGTTGCCGACGATCGCGATGATCGGCGACTTGAAGGAACGGAGGACCGGGATCAGGCGGACCAGTTCGGCCGTGGTGCCCGAGCGGGAGATGAGCACGACCGGATCGCCGGCCTGCAGGATGCCCAGGTCGCCGTGCACGGCGTCGGCCGCGTGGAGGAAGATGGCGGGCGTGCCGGTGCTGCAGAGCGTCGCGGCGACCTTCTGGCCGATGAGGCCGGATTTGCCGACACCGCAGAGCACGACCTTGCCGGGATGCGCGGCGATGAGGTCGACCGTCTGCGTGAACGCGCCGTCGAGACGCGTGGCGAGCTCGGCGAGCGCGGAGGCTTCGGCCTGGAGAAGGGCGCGGGCGGATTGGAGGGGAGTGGACATGGGCGTTAAAGAAAGAGGGATGAATGGAGGGCGGAATGGATTAGGCTGCTAGAGGCAGTGCAAAGGTGCAAACCGGAGCGGAGCTCCTGTGCAAAAGTGCAAAGGTGGAACCAACTTCAGGTGACGGGTGACGGGCACGGGAGTCGGCGACTCAGGCGTCGGCATCTCGGCCATCAGCCGCGGGAGCCGGAGCCGGCAACCGAAGGCCGAACGGCTGACACCCGAAAGGCTGATGCCCTGGTGGCCGGCACCCGTCACCTAATGCTTTTGTTACGCTCCCAGCCGCCAACCGCTAACCGCCAACACCTTACATTTGCACCTTTGCACAGGCCGAAGGCCGATTTGCACTTTTACACTGCGGCGCTTTGCGCGCCGCACGCGTCACATCATCTTCCGCGCGGCTTCGAGATCCTCAGGAGTATCGATGGCGACGGGATGATAATCGGTGACGACGGTCTGGAAGGTGAGGCCGTGGGCGAGGAAGCGGAGCTGCTCGAGCGATTCGACGGCTTCGAGTTCGGTGGCCTTGAGCTGCGCGTAACCGGCGAGCGTGGCGCGGTCGTAACCATAGACGCCGACGTGCACCCAGTAGTCGCGGCGCGTGACCCATTCGGCAGGGTCGACGCCACGGAGGTGCGGGATCGGGCTGCGGGAGAAGTAGATGGCCTCGCCGTTCTCGGCGCGCACGACCTTGACCACGCTGGTCGCGAGCAGGCGCTCGGTCGCGTGGATCTTGGAGACCGCGGTGACCAGCGGGCACTTCGTCTCCTTCCAGCGCGTGATGAGTCCGTCAAGGAGGTCAGGCTGGATGAAGGGCTCGTCGCCCTGGACGTTGAGGAAGAAATCACCCGGCAGGCGTTCGATGACGCTGGCCATGCGGGCCGTGCCCGAAGGACAGGCCGGATCGGTCATCAGGACCTCGGCGCCGAAACCACGGGCGACGCCGGCGACTTCTTCGGAATCCGTGAGGAGGACGACGCGGTCCGCCTGACGGACCTGCTTGGCACGCTCCCAGACATGCTGGACGACGGGCTTGCCGCCGAGATCGAGCAGGACCTTGCGGGGCAGGCGCGTGGAAGCGATGCGGGCGGGGATGCAGAGGGTGACGGAGGGCATGGGAATCGAGGGATGGAGGACCGGAGGGCCGGAGGCTTAGGAGGAGAGGCAGTGCAAAGGTGCAAATCGGAGCGGAGCTCCTGTGCAAAAGTGGACCCAACTTCAGGTGACGGGCACGGGAGTCGGCGACTCAGGCGTCGGCATCTCGGCCATCGGCCGCAGGAACCCGGAGCTGGCTGCCGAAGGCTGAACGGCCGACACCCGAAGGGCTGATGCTCTGGTGGCCGGCACCCGTCACCTAATGCTTTTGTTACGCTCCCAACCGCCAACCGCTAATCGCCAACACCTTACATATGCACCTTTGCGCAGGCCGAAGGCCGATTTGCACTTTTGCACCAAAGCGCGGCGCTCAGCGCCTCGCTTCGGCGTAATGCGCGAGATACCAGGCGTAAGCATCGCGGA
>CALPIW020000118.1 GCA_943323725.2 Polynucleobacter meluiroseus
ACCGGCTCGACGCGTTCTCCGAACAGGACGTCGCCTTCCTTTCTCTGCTCACCAACGAAGCCTCGAAGGCCGTCGGCCGTATCTGGCTCCTCCGGCAGCTGCGCTCCAAGGCCGCCCAGCTGGAAGCGCTCGTGCGTGCCGCCCAAGGCCTCGCCCGGGAACGTGACGAGCCCGGCATCTCGCTGGACCTGGCCCGGCATACGCGCGCCCTCCTCGGGACCCGCGCCTGCGCCTATTATAACCTCATCGACGACGTGCTGCACCTGCGCAGCGTCGATGGCGACCTCGGCGCCTCGGCCCTCGCCCCGAGCATCGCGCTCAACCGGACCTCTCTCGGTACGGTGGTCACCCGCGGCCGCTCGGTCGTGGTCCCCCTCGCCGGCAAGACCGAGGAGCATCTCTTCACCCGCCTCTCCGAGCCGGTGGCCTCGTCTTCGTTGCTCGCCGTGCCGGTGCGCTACGAAGACGACACCTTCGGCGTGCTGCTCTGCGTGGCGATGGGCGCCTATCGTTTCTCTGATGATGATAAGCACCTCGTCGCGGCGCTGTCCTCGTTCGGCGCCTCCTCGATCCAGAACGCCCGGCTTTACGCCAAGGTCTTCACCGTCGAGGAAGGCCTCCGTCGCAGCGAGCGCCTGACCGCGCTTGGCCTGCTTTCGGCCGAGGTCGCGCACGAGATCCGGAACCCGCTCACGGTGATGAAGCTCCTTTCGGACACGCTGGCCCAAGGGATGGCCGCGGATGATCCGAAGATGGAAGACCTCGGCGTCATGCGCGAGAAGATCGCCCACATGGAAGGCGTCGTCTCGCGCGTGCTTGGCATGAGCAAGGCCCAGTCCGGCGCCTTCCGCACCCTTGACCTACGTCAGGCGGCCGAGAACGCCTCTTTGTTGCTCCGGCTCAAACTCCAGCAGCTCGGGGTGAGGGTCGAGATCGAGTGCGCGGAAGCCCTCCCGCTCGTCGAAGGTAATCCGGGGCAGATCCAGCAGATCTTCCTGAACCTGATGATGAACGGCGTCCAGGCCATGCCGGGCGGCGGTGCGCTCACCCTCCGGTTGGGCGTCGAGCCCGGTCAGCAGGGCGACGTCGTCTCGGTGCGCATCACCGACACCGGTACGGGCATCCCGCCCAAGATCCTGCCGAAAATCTTCGAATCTTTCTTCACCAGCCGTGAAGACGGCACCGGCCTCGGTCTCGCCATCGTGAAGCGCATCCTCCGCGACCATCGCGGGGACATCGTCGTCGAGTCGACCGCCCCGGGCGGGACGACCTTCAAGTTCTGGGTGCCGGCGGTGAAGTGAGCAGGCGCTTGGCCGCCGTCCAGACGACGGGGATGAAGGACACCAAGACCACGATGATGATCACCTTGTGCAGTTGGTCGGCCAGCGGCGTGCCGCCGAGGACATGGCCCAGCCAGACGAGCGAGTTGATCCAGAGGATGCCGCCGAGGATGTTCCAGCGGAGGAAGCGCGTCGGCGCCATCTCGCCCATGCCGGCGGCGAAGGGCACGAAGGTGCGCATCAGCGGCACGAAGCGGGCGAGGACGATGGCCAGCGGGCCTTTCTCGGCGAAATAGTCCCGGGCCGCTACGAGGTGACGGCGCTTATACCACCAGGTGTCGGGCTTCGACTCCATGGTCTTGCCGTATTTCCGGCCGAGCCAGTAGCCGGTCTGGTCGCCGACGATCGAGGCGACGGTCAGGGCGGCGGTCAGCTCCCAGGGGCTGAAGTAGGCCGGCCGGTCGCCGTTGGCGATCGAGAGGACGCCGGCCGTCACGAGCAGGGAGTCTCCGGGCAGGAAGAAACCGGCGAGCAGGCCGGTCTCCGCGAAGATGATCAGGCACATCAGGCTGATGCCGCCGACCTCGATGGTCTGCCGCAGTCCTTCGGCGGTGTGCAGGTGCGACCAGAAAGTGCTCAGCCAGGATTCCATGCCGTGGAGTAGGACGGAAGCCGCGGATTGGCAATCACCCTTGAACGGCGGAGGCTTTCCCATCACGTTGGTTTCGTCGCATGTCGCCCGAATACGAAGCTTCCGCCATCCTGCTCCGCCGCGCCGCGCTCCAGCACGGGCTGGCCGGGCAGGCCGCCCTGGAAGGAGAGTTCGTCCCGCGCGCCAAGGTCTTCCTGACCGAAGCCCGGGAACTTCAGCTGGCCGCTCATCGCGCCGGCGTGCGCGGCGGCGAAGTCGCCCGGCTGCGTTCCGATGCCATCGACATCCTGATCGACGCCTTGTTCCTGCGCGCCGGACCGGCCGCGGCCACGCTCAGCCTGGTCGCCACGGGCGGTTATGGCCGAGCGGAGCTCTGTCCGCTCAGTGACATCGACCTATTGGTGCTCGTGCCCCGTCACTCCGCGGCGACCAAAGCCCTGGTCGAAGCGATCCTTTATCCGCTCTGGGATCTCGGCCTGAAGGTCGGCCAGTCGGTCCGGACGGTCACCGAATCGACGAACTACGCGAAGGACGACCTGCACCTACACGTGGCCTTGCTCGAGACGCGTCATCTGTGCGGCTCGCCCGAACTCTTCGCCCAGCTCGAAGCCAAGACGGCGGCGCTCCTCTCGGGGCAGGCGTGGAAGCCTTTCGCCCGTGCGATCGTCGAGTCGCAGCGCAAGCGACGCGAGAAAGCCGGCGGCAGCGCTTACCTGCAGGAACCGGACCTCAAGAACGGCGTCGGCGCCCTCCGGGACGTCCAGGGCTGCGTCTGGATCGCCCGGACGGCCCGCAATGGCGTCGGTCCCGCCGGCCTGGCCGCTTCGGGCTTCCTGCCCGCGGTCGACCTCCAGAAGTTCGAGGAGGCCAAGCAGGTGCTCCTGCGTCTGCGTTGCGAACTCCATTTCCAGGTCACGCGTCCGACCGAGCAGCTCTCGTTGGAACGTCAGGACACCATGTCAGCCGCCTTGGGCTTCACCGGCACGCTGACCCAACGCATCGGCGGGATGATGCGCCAGTATTTCGACGCCGCGGACCATGTCCGCCGTTGCGCCGAGATCGTCGAAGGCGCGGTCATGGGCGAACCCGAGCCCGAAGGGTGGGGCGCTCCGTTCAGCATGGACGGCCTGCGCGTCGTCCCCGGCGGCACCGTGACGGCCGAGCACCGGCTGCTCTTCGAGGAAGACCCCGGTCGCTTGGTCCGGTTGTTCCGCATCTGTCAGATCCATGAGGCCCGCCCGGACCGCGCGCTCTCGCTCCTTGTCCGCGAACGCGCCCACCTGCTCACGCCCGAAGTCGCCCTTTCCGAGGAGTCCTGCAGCGCCCTGCGCGCGATGCTGACCGAAGGTGGGCGCGTGTACGCCACGCTCAACGCCCTGCGCGAGCACGGCCTCCTTTACCGGCTCGTCCCGGAGTTCGCCGGCCTGCACTGCCTGGTGCAGTTCGAGTTCTACCACCGCTGGACGGCCGACGTGCATACCTTGCGCTGCCTGCGTGAACTCGACCGCATCTACGCCGGTGAGTCGCTGGTGGAACAGAAATATCGCGAGGTCGTGCTCGGCTCCGAGGCGCCTTCGCTGCTCTACGCCATCCTGTTCCTGCACGACATCGCCAAGTCCGGCGGCATCGAGGGCCATGCCGAGCGCGGCGTGCCGATCGCGGACCGGATCCTTGAGCGGCTCGGCTTCGATGCCCGCGAGCGCGAGATCGCGTCCGGGGTCATCCGGCACCACCTGGTGATGGGCCTCTATTGGCAGCGTCACGACATCGACGATCCCGCCAATATCGAACGTTTCGCCCGGCTCATGGGCGACGAGCAGGTCCTGCGCAGTCTCTTCGTCCACACGCGCTGCGACGCGCGCGCCACTTCTCCCGACCTCTGGACCGACTTCAAGGACGGCCAGCACTGGTCCCTCTATCGACGCACCCTGGCCCGCCTGGCCGACGCCGCCGACGACGAACACGCCGACGCCGCCGCCAAGCTGCGCGCCGCGACCACCGCCCTGGTCGGGCAGGAAGTGCCGGAAGACGAGATCGAGGCCCACTTCACCACGATGCCGCCGGGCTATTACCTGCACGCCGCCCCCGAGGACGCCGCGCACCATCTCCGGATGATCCATCGCCTGATCGCCTCGGTATCCGCGGCTGAGCCGGACGAGTCGTTGCGCCCGATCGTCGAGTGGCACGATGACGCCGGCTCGGGTCAGTCGCTCGTGACCGTCGTGACCTGGGACCGCGCCGGTCTCTTCAGCCGCATGGCGGGCGCTTTCGCCGTCGCGGGCATCAATATCGCTTCCTGTCGCGCCTTCTCGCGGGAGGACGATGTCTCGATCGACTTCTTCAAGGTCGTCCTGCCGCTCGGCAAGGAACCGGTCTCCAAGGAGCGCTTCACGGCGGCCTTGGAGAAGTCGTTGCTCGCCGGCACCGACCTCCTCACCGAGGTCGCCGCGGAGGAACAGCACGCGTTGCTGACGGCCCCGCGTCGCAAGGCCTTCGTGCCGCTGGCCGCCAAGGTAGAGGTCTACTATGAGGTCGATCTGGCCCGCACGGTCATCGAGGTCCAGTGCAACGACCGACTCGGCCTGCTGTTCCGCATCGGTCGTGCCATCCAAGAGGGCGGCTACGCCATCACCTTCGCCAACATCGCCACGGAGCAGGGCTTCGCGATCGATACCTTCTACGTGATGCCCGAGCGTGGCCTGACCCGCGATCCGCAGGCGCCGGAAGGCCTGGCGGACGTCCTTCGGGGCCTGGTCAGCTGAACGGCGTCCCCCCTTGCCTTGGCGGGGAAACCCGCCAACCTCACTGATAGCCATGAATCCGCTGCTTTCGCTCCTGAAATCCGCCCTCATCGTCCTCGCCGCTGTCGTCTCCGTGCGCGCGGCCGACACCAAGCCTTCCGCCATGACTCCTCCTAAACTTGAGAAAGCCACCTTCGGCGCCGGATGTTTCTGGGGCGTCGAGTACCAGTACGCCAAGATCCCCGGCGTCGAGTCCGCCGTCAGCGGTTACGCCGGCGGTAAGACCGACTTCCCGACCTACGAAGAGATCTGCGCCAAAGGCACCGGTCACGCCGAGGTCATCGAGGTCACTTTTGATCCGACCAAGGTCACCTACCGCACGCTCGTGGAGTATTTCTTCAAGATGCATGACCCGACGCAGGTCAACCGTCAGGGGCCGGACATCGGTGACCAGTATCGTTCGGTCATCTTCACTCATTCCCCCGAGCAGCAGAAGATCGCCGATGACGTGAAGATCGGCCTGACTCTCGCCAAGGCCTTCAGCCGTCCGATCGCCACCCAGATCGAGAAGGCCCCGAAGTTCTGGAAGGCGGAGGAATATCACCAGAAGTATTACCAGCTGCGCAACAAGAAGCCGTACTGCCACCTGGTGCCCTTCGCGGAAGAGAAGTAAGACGTGGCCGAACGCCGCCAGGGGTCGGACGATGCGCTGCCTGGCCTCGGTCAGGGGGTGCCTGACGCCATCCCGGAACGTCGCCGGCCGCTCGCCTCGCGGATGCGTCCGCGTAATCTCACCGAAGTCGTCGGTCACGCGGCCTTGCTGGGCCCGGAGGCCTTGCTCCCGCGACTGATCAAAGCCGACACCTTCGGCTCGCTCCTGTTCTACGGTCCGCCCGGTTGCGGTAAGACCACCTTGGCGGAAGTCATCGCCGCCGAGACGCAGTCCTTCGTCGTGCGGGTCAACGC
>CALPIW020000119.1 GCA_943323725.2 Polynucleobacter meluiroseus
GCTAACGCCGCCGCCGTCCTGACGGTAGCGGCCGGAGGTTCGGCCTCCTTCTCCGGCAGCACCGTCGCCGTGGCTTCCCTGTCCGGCGCCGGCGACGTCCAGCTCGGCGCCACGACCTTCAAGGTCGGTGCCGGCAACTTCTCGGGCGTGATCAGCGGCGCCAATGACTCACTCGTCAAGGATACCGCCGGCACGCTCACGCTCTCCGGGGCCAACACCTACGCCGGCAGCACTTCCGTCGACGCCGGCACGCTCGTCACCGTCGGCCATAACCGCCTCGCGAACACGTCCGGCGTCACCGTCGCAGCCGGCGCGACCCTCGACCTCGGCGGCGACGAGACCCTTGGCACGCTGGCCAACGCCGGGACCATCACCCTCTCCGCCGTCGGCAGCACGCTGACCGTCAGCTCCGGCACCTCCTCCGGCGCGATCAACGGAGACGGCAGCCTCACCAAGACCGGCCCGGGTAGCCTCGCGCTCACCGGAGCCAACGCCTTCACCGGCGCGACCACGATCTCCGGCGGCACCGTCACCGCCTCCGCCGGCGCCTTGGGCGGGACTTCGGCGGTCTCGATCGGCGCCGCGGCCACGCTCATTGCCGTCGACGTCAACAACACCGCCACCCTAGGCATCGCCGCGACCGGCACCGGCAGCTTCTCCGCCGCCGGCCTGACGGTAGGCGCGGTGAGCAACGAAGGCACCCTGAACTTCACCGCCCTCACGGGACGCATCACGCTGACCAGCCTCTCCGGCCTGGGCACGACGAACTTCTCGTCCGATGCCCTCATCAGCGGGGGCATCAGCGGGGGCGTCGTCAACGTGGCGGGCAACCTCAATTCGACCATCTCCGGGGGCATCGTCACGACCTTCTCGCTCGACACCACGTCCATCACGGGCGGCGTCGTCACGGTCACGGGAGCCAATACGGCCACGGGTGGCACCAATACGGTCTCCGGCGGCACCGTTCGCCTCGGCGACGACGCGGCGGTCGCCACGGGCGGACTCGTGGTCACGGGACCCGCCACCTTCACCAGCGATGGCGGCGGCTTACGTAATGTCGCGAGCGACGTCGCCCTCGGCGGCGACGTCACCCTCGGCGACGCCACCTTCGGCGGCGACCTGAACTTCACGGGGGCCATCGACCTTGGCTTGGCCACGCGCGAGATCACGACCGTGGCCGACGCCACCTTCGCCGGTAATATCTCCGGCCAGGGCGGGCTCAAGAAAACGGGCGCGGGCACCTTGACCCTTTCGGGCACGGGCAATACCTTCAGCGGTTCCACCGACGTCAACGCCGGCACATTGGCGACCACGGGCAATAACGTCCTCTCCTCGACCGCAGGCATCACGATCGCGAACGGCGCCACCGTGCAGCTCGGCGGCAACGAGACGCTCAGTTCGATCAATAACAGCGGCACCCTCCAGCTCGACGCGACCCTCACGGCCGCGATCACCACGGGCACCTCGACGCTCGGCGGCCTGGTCTCGGGCAACGGCATCCTGGTCAAGGACGGCGCCGGCACGCTCGTCGTCGACGGTGCCAATACCTACACCGGCGGCACCACGGTCAACGCGGGCACGCTGCAGGTCGGCCACGCCACCGCGCTCGGCACCGCAGGCGTCACCCTCAACGCGGGCACCTTCGCGGCCGCGGGCTCCACCGGCGTCGCCCTTGCCAACGACTTCACGGTCGCCGGCGACGTCACCCTCGGCGACGCGAGCAACGCCGGCGCCCTTACCCTCTCCGGAACCGTCACCCTCGGTACGGCCCGCACGCTCACGACGGCCGCCGATGTCACCCTCTCCGGCGCGGTCAGCGTCGCCGGCCTGACCAAGGAAGGTTCCGCCGCGCTCCATCTCTCCGGGGCCAGCACCATCTCAGGCGATGTCGTCGTCAACGCCGGCACGCTGGCCACCGGTACGGCGACGACCCTCGGCGCCGTGAACAGCGTCACGGTCGCCACGGGTGCCACGCTCAAGCTCAACGGCGCCGAGACGGTCACCGCCCTGACGAACGATGGCTCGATCTTCCTGAACAGCGGCTCGCTCACGACCGGTGATAACTCCAATCGTACGATCAGCGGATCCATCGACGGCACCGGCGCGCTCGTCAAGTCCGGCACGGGGATCTTGACGCTTAACGGCACCTCTACTTTCGCCGGCACCACGACGCTCGACGCCGGCACGCTCAACCTGACCTCGGCGGGCGCCTTGGGCACCAGCGCCGTCACGGTCAACGCCGGCACGCTCGTCGCCAACGCGAATCTCGGCAACGCCATCAACCTCCTTGCGGGCTCGTTGCAGGGCTCTGGCATCGTCGGTGCCACGAACATCGCCGCGGGCGCCATCCTTTCGCCGGGCAACTCACCCGGCACGCTCACCCACGCCAGCCTGACCCTCACCGGCGGCTCGATCATCGAGTGGCAGGTCACCGACGCCGCCGCGGCCGGGACGAGCAAGTCGGCCTCCGCGCTCGTCGCTGGCACCGCTTACGACACGCTCGTCGTCACGGGCGCGCTCAACCTCGCCGGCGCCTCGGCCGCCAGCCCCGTCACCATCCGGGTCACGTCCTTGGCCAACCCGACGGACCTGACCCCGGGCAACGTCAACAATTTCGACACCTCGGGCCTGAACCACTTCAAGTTCGCGGAAGTCGGCAGCCTGATCACCGGCACCACGCCGCTGGCCGACTTGTTCAGCTACGACCTGACGAACTTCACGGATTCCGCCGGCGCGGTCAGCGACCCCACCCGCTGGGCGATGTCTTATGAAAGCGGCGTGCTCTGGCTCACCTCGGCGCCTCAGTTCTTCAGCTTCGGCGTGCTCGCCCCGGGCAACGCCCCGGGCATGCTCTCGGTCGCCGACATCAACCTGACCTCGCGCGGCACGTTCGAGATCTCGAAACTCCCGCAGATCGGCGGTTATTACAACGACACGGTCGAGTTCACCGGCAAGGCCAACCTCAACCCCAGCGCGACCAGCGAGATCGCCCTCGCCCGCTACACGCCGACGGGCGAGCTGCCTGATTACGGTCGTCGCTTCGTCCTCTTCAAGGGCGTCGGCACGCCCGTCACGGACCCGGCCCTGGTCTCATCCTACTTCCTGACCACTGCGCCGCTTTCCATCGTCAATCTGGATCCTGACGCCCGCTACCTGGTGGTCGGCCCAGCCGCGATCGATGCCGGCGCCACCCCGTCGGCTTATGACGGACAGATCCGCAACGCCGACGGCCTCGTCCATCGCCCGAACGAATACGCGGTCTATCTCGTCCGTGGCGCCGCTGGCTACGTCCAGCCCGGCGTCGGCCCCGGACTGACAGGCTACGTCCAAGAGCGGGCCCTGACATTGTCCGGTCAGCCCCTCGAGCTCGGCGGCACGGTCTACGTCCCCGGCGCGCTCGACCCGCTCGTCGCGCAGCTCATGACGATGGACGACCCGATGCTGGCGACGGCCATGAACAGCCTCGAGCCGGCCTCCTTCGCCGCCGTGCCGGGCACCCTCGCCCTCGCCCAACGCTCCGTCGCCAACTCCCTCCACCGCGAACTCGCCGGACACCATTCGCTCAAGGATGGCTCCTGCGCGTGCTGCGATTGCTTCCATCCTTACAGCGAAGGGTTCGTCTTGGTGAACACCTCCCGCTTCGTCGGCGGTGCCGGGGCCGAGGCGGCCGATTTCAGCAGCCGGGCGGACGGGGTCATGGGCGGCCTGATGAAACGGACCTCCCGCCATGCCTCCTACGGCTTCGCCCTGGGACACGATACGACGAACGGCACCCTGGGCGGCGGCGGCACCATCGAAGGCAATACGATGCATGCGACGCTCTTCGCCACCTCGCTCCTCGGCGAGAAAACGGGGACGCCTTACCTCAACGTGGGCGCCACCTTGGCCCGTACGGACAGCGAAACCGCCCGGACCACTTTCCTCGGGACGCAACGCGCCCAACCCAAGGCCCAGTCCCTGGGCGGCTTCGCCCGCATCGGCGCCGACTATGGGCTCAAGCAGGGCTTCACCCTTTCCCCTTACGCTGGCCTTGATTTCGTCCACGTCGACGGCGACGCCTTCACCGAGACGGGCGATCTCAGCGCCCTCGACGTCCGGGGCTACTCGTACGACTCGACGCGCGCCACCATCGGGACCAACTTCGGATGGAGCACGGCCGGCATCGCTTCCTCCTTCAAGTTCTCGATCGAACTCGAGGCCTTCACCGAACTCGGCAGCCAGACCGCCGAATTCGACGCCAGCTTCGGCTCCGGCGACCGCTTCCTCACCGAAGGACGCGTCAACCAAGGCGCGGGCTTCCGGGTCGCCCCGTCCTTCATCTACCAGCCCGACCAGGCCAGCTCGTATTACCTCACGCTGTCGCTCGAAAAGGCCGGCGAGACCAAGACCGAAGGATTCGAAGTCGGCTATCGCCGCCGCTTCTAAGCCAAGGGATAGGGGTACGGGCACTAGTTAGGGGCTCGATTGATCGTGCCCTCCGCAACAGGTATTGGCGGTTAGCGGTTGGCGGATGGGAACGGCAGAGAGACAGGCGGGGGGAGGGCTGACCGTCCCGGTCAGCCGAGGTTGAGCGGGCCGCTCAACCCTACCCATGACAGGTGTCAGCGGTTGGCGGTTAGCGGTTGGGCGCGGCAGAGAGTCAGGCGGACGCGATGTCATCGCGTCCCTACCCCAGATCGCGGATTTCTTACCTACCCCCACCCCTGCCCCACCCCTACCCCTAATAGGAGCCCCTTTTCCCGCCTTTCCCCTTGCGGGAGGTGGGGGGTACCCTAACTTGCCCTTAACTTTCCCGACCCATGGTCACGGACAACAAACCTTCTCTGGTCACCATCAATGTCGATGGCGTCGAACATCAAGTCCCGGCCGGAGCCAACCTGGTCGACGCCCTCGGCAAGATCGGCAAGGAAGTCCCCCACTATTGCTACCACCCGAAGCTCCCGGTCGCCGGCAACTGCCGCATGTGCCTGGTCGAACTCGGCTCGCCGATGCGCGACCGCGCGACGAACGAGCTGGTGATGGAGAACGGCCTGCCGAAGATCGGTTGGCAGCCCAAGCCGGCCATCGCCTGCGCCACCAACGTCACCCCGGGCCTGCACGTCCGCCTCGAGTCGCCCGGCGTCAAGGCCTGCCGCGAAGGCGTGACGGAGATGCTCCTCCTCAACCACCCGCTCGACTGCCCGATCTGCGACCAGGCCGGCGAGTGCAAGCTCCAGGAATTCTCCGCCGAATACGGCCGCGGTTATTCGCGCTATGTCGACGAGAAGAACGCCAAGCCGAAGAAGACCCGCCTCGGGCCCCGCGTCACGCTCGACGACGAACGCTGCATCCTCTGCTCGCGCTGCATCCGCTTCTCGAAGGAAATCGCGAAGGACGACGTCCTCGGCTTCATCGACCGCGGCAGCTACTCGACGCTCACCTGCTTCCCCGGCAAGCAGCTCTCGAACAACTACTCGCTCAACACGGTCGACATCTGCCCCGTCGGTGCGCTCACCAGCACGGATTTCCGCTTCAAGATGCGCGTCTGGTTTCTCAAGCAGACCAACAGCCTCGACACCGAATCCTCCGTCGGCGCCAACACCGTCGTCTGGTCCCGCGAAGGCACGATCTACCGCATCA
>CALPIW020000120.1 GCA_943323725.2 Polynucleobacter meluiroseus
CGACCGCGAGGAAATGCTGTTCGACGTGACGACGGCCGAGGGCGAGAACCTCGCCAAGAATCAGGCCAAGGCCCACCCGGAGATCGTCGGCCGCCTTCGTCAGGCGCTCAAAGCCTGGAGTGCCACGCTCATGCCGCCTGGCCTCCCCACGAGCCTGGACCCGCATCATGAAGGTATGTTCGCGGAACACGGCGTCATCGCCGCCTCCGCCTCAGCCGCGCCGCGCAAGAACGAGCCCGCTGGCGCGATCCAAGGCTGGCTCTGCCGTAACGGAACCATCGCGACCCAGGACGACGCCCTGCTCGTCACCGCCGACCCCAAGGCGGCCAAGAACGCCAAGCCTTTCCTCGCCAAGACCGGCCTCACGCTGAAAGGACCCGTGACGGCGGTCATCAAGGCCGACGCCAAGGTCGCGACCCAAGGCTCGTTCAGCTGGCGCACCAAGGACCAGCCCGACTTCCTGCCTGCGAACCTTGTCCGGTTCGCAATTCCCGCCGGCGCCTCCGAACAGACCATCGCCCTGCCCGTCGACGGCCAGGCCATCCACGTCCGCCTCAATCTCGGCGATCAGTCCGCCGGCCTGCGCCTCCGCTCGATCGAACTGCGTCCCGCCAAGGGCGAGGCCGACATCGCGGACTTCGGCCGCTGATTCGTATATCCTCATATAAAAAGCCTGTCCACGAGGCGAAGGGAGACTAGGGTGCACCTACCCCTATGAACGCTCGCGCCCTCCTCGCCTGCCTGCTCGCGCTGTCGCCCCTCGCCGCCGCGGACCGTCCGAACATCCTGCTCATCGTCGCCGATGACCTCGGCTGGTCCGACGTCGGCTGGCACGGGGGCTTCGGCAAGACCCCGCACATGGACAAGCTCGTGCGCGAGGGACGCGAACTCGACCGGCATTACGTCCAGCCCGTCTGCACCCCCACGCGCACGGCGCTCATGAGCGGACGTTGCCCCGGCCGCTTCGGCCCGCAGGCGCTCAGCCCGAGCAACCTGCGCGCGATGCCGCTCGGCACCCTGACCCTCGCTTCCGCGCTCAAGGCCGCCGGTTACCGGACGCACCTCGCCGGCAAGTGGCACCTCGGCGCGCGACCGGAATGGATCCCGAACGCCTACGGCTTCGACACCAGCTACGGCACCCTCACCGGCGCCGCGGATCCGTGGACGCACAAATATCGCAAAGGCAACCCCTACGAGGACACCTGGCACCGCGACGGGAAACTCTTCCGCGAAGAAGGCAACGCCACCGAGCTCATCGCCGCCGAAGCCTTGAAGCGGATCGCCCAAGGCGGCGATCAGCCCTGGTTCATGTACGTGCCCTTCCACGCCGTGCACACGCCCGTCGACGCGCCCGCCGAGTACAAGCAGCTGTACGACGGAGTGAAATTCCATGATGACCCGGTGAAGCATGAATCCCGCCTCCGCATGGCCGCGATGGTCTCGCAGCTCGACGCCAAGGTCGGCGCGTTCGTCGAGGCGCTGGAGCGCACCGGCCAGCGCGAGAAGACCCTCATCGTCTTCACCTCCGACAACGGCGGCATCGAAGGCCTCGAGAACGCCTACGCCGGCACGGTCCCTGACTCGCCTTTCAACAGCGAGAACGACCCGCTCCGCGGCCAGAAGAACATGCTCTTCGAGGGCGGCATCCGCGTATGCGCCTTCGCCAATCAGCCCGGCACGCTGAAGCCCGGCAAGGTCTCCGCCCCGCTTTACGTCGGCGACTGGCTGCCGACCCTCGCCGGACTCGTCGGCTTCCGCCCGGAGAAAGACCCGCAGTGGGACGGACTCGACCGCTGGAAAGTCATCCGCGGCGATGAAGCCAAGCCGGCCGCCCGCACGGTCTACATCGGCCACGCCCAAGGGCAGGCCCTGCTCCACGGAGACTGGAAGGTCATCCGCATGAAGAAGGGCGCCCCGCAGCTCTTCGACCTCGGCCAGGATCCCTTCGAGCAGACCGACCTCGCCGCCACCCGCGCCGACAAGCTCAAGGAGATGCTCAGCCTGCTCGAGGCTCAACTGGCCAAGGATGACAAAGTCATGCCGGCCGACCTCAAAGGCCTGCCTCACTGATCATGCGCCTCCTCTCCGCCCTCCTGACCGCGGCGGCCGCCCTCCTGTCCGCCGCCGACTCATTGCAGCCCTACGCCAGTGAGGCCGACGTGCCGCGCGACGTCGTCTCGCTCTGGCGGGACGTCGACTTCCGCCGCGACCCCCTCGATGTGCGCGTGTTGAAAGAATGGAAAGAAGACGGCATCGTCTGCCGCCACGTCACCTTCCTGGTCGGCAACTTCAAAGGAGCCCCTTCCCGGATCGCGGCCTTCTACACGTTCCCGGAAGGCGCCAAAAACGCGCCGGCCTTCGTGTGGGCCCATGGCGGCGGCCAGCGGGCCGAGCGGCAGCGCGGCGCCTATTTCGCGAAACAGGGCTACGCCACGATCGACATCAACTGGGGCGGCAGGGAGATCGAGCCCGGAGCGACGGAGAACACCGACTGGGGCAAGGTGGACCCGACGCAAGGTCCGCTGTTCTACCCGAAAGCCTTCCGCAGCGTGAAGCAGGACTTCCTGCCGGACCCGCATACCATCGACCCCGTGGTCAGCCCACGCAACGGCAACTGGTACCTGCTCACCTATGCCGGGCGGCGGGCGATCACCTTCCTGGAGAACCAGCCGGAGGTGGATCCGTCCCGGCTCGGCTTCACAGGCTACTCGATGGGCGGCAACATCACCTCCTTCGCCGCCATCGATCCGCGCCTGCGCGCCGTCGCGCCCATGGTAGGCGGGACAGGCTTCGTCACCAGCCCCTTCCCCGGCATCCCTGACCCCATTCCCGCCGGACATTACCGCGGCCATGCCGACCTCTTCGCGGCGACGATGGAATCGCAATCGTACTACCCGCACGTGAAGTGCCCCGTGCTGCTCCTTACCGCGACCAATGACTTCCACGGAACCGTCGACCGCGCGTTCACGTGCCTGGCGCGTCTGCCGCACCCAGACTGGCGCATCAGCCTCAAGCTGCATTACAACCATTCCCTCGGACCCGAGCAATGGCTGCTTCTCAACCTCTGGTTTGACCGCCACCTCAAAGGTCAGCCCATCGAAATCCCCCAGACCGCCAAGGCGGGTCTCACCCTGGCGGCGGACGGGAAATCGGCGGCCTTCGTCGTGACTCCCGACCAACCGGCGCGCCTGCGCTCGGTGCGCATCCTCTACAGCCACGACCCCAATCCACAGTCGCGATTCTGGAAGCAGGCCGACGCCGTGCGAGCAGGAGACACGTGGTCCGCCCGACTGCCCGCCCACGAAGGCCTCCCCCTGTTCGCCTTCGCCGATTGCGCCTATGCCCTCGAAGGCGTCCGCCAGGCCTTCGAAGGAAGCGCCGACAGCTTCACCCTCGCCTCGGAAGAAGCCGTGCATCTCCCGAAGACCTGGGATACCAGCCGCCTCCGGGCGCTCGCCACGCGGGACGAATTCAGCCCGGACTTCAGTCGCGACTGGGGCATCTCGCCCAGCGGCGGCCTGACCACTTATAAGTTCCGGGACCCAGAGATGCGACTCCCGGGCGCCGACCAAGCCCTCCGCCTCAAGCTGACGCCGACGGACAAACGTTTCGGCGTGCGGCTGCGCGCATCCAAGAACCGATTCCTCACCGGTGTACGCGCTCCCGGGGAGGATTATGTCGCCAACGTGCTCACCCAACCCGGACAAGCCGAGGTGACCTTCACCGTCGCCGACTTCCGCGGCGGCAAGGACGGCGAAAAATCGCCCATGCAGGACTGGGCCAACATCTCCACCCTGTCGCTGGAGATCATCGAACAGGGCCGCCCCTTGCCGCTGAGCGGTAGCCCGCTGACCAAGTCCCTCGAGTGGACCAAAGTGACGGGTCGTTGAAACCAACCTGACTTCACGGTGTAAGAATGCCATGCGACCCCTCGCCCTCTCGCTCCTCCTCGCCCTGCTCGCCCCGCTTGCGACCTCGGCCGCCGACAAGCCGAACGTCCTGGTCCTGTACATGGACGACATGGGCTGGGCCCAGCCGGGCTGCTACGGCGGCAAGCTCGCGCCCACCCCGCACATCGATTCGCTCGCCCGGAACGGCGTCCGCTTCACCGACGGCTACGTCGGCGCCTGCATCTGCTCGCCCAGCCGCGTCGGCCTGCTCACCGGCCGCTATCAGGCCCGCACGGGGCACGACGCGAACTCCAACGAAGGCAAGACCCCCGAGAGCAAGAACCTGCTCCTCAGTGAGACCACCATCGCCCAGCGCCTCAAGGCGCTAGGCTACGTCACCGGCATCTACGGCAAGTGGCACGTCGGCGCGACCAGCGCGGAATACCTGCCCGCCAACCGAGGATTCGACGAATCCTTCGGCACGACGGGCAACCTCGGCGACAAGCTGGGCTTCTATCGAGGCAAGGAATTCATCCCCGATCCGGCCGGCGCGCCGGTCACCTCGCCGATCTATGCCCGTGAAGCGAACGCGTTCATGGAACGCCACCGCGCCGAACCTTGGTTCCTTTACGTACCCTTCAACGCCGTCCATTCCCCGGTGGTCGCCAGCCCCGAGATCAAGGCGCGCTTCCCCGACCTGCCCAAAGGCAAGCAGGACTACGCCGCGCTGATCAGCGAGGCCGACGACGCCGTAGGCGCGATCCTCGCCAAGCTCCGCGAACTGAAGCTCGAAGAGAACACGCTCATCTTCCTCGTCAGCGACAACGGCGGCGCCTCCCCGCTCGCGGAGATGGACGGCCTCCGCGGACGCAAATGGATGCTCTGGGAGGGCGGAATCCGCGTCTCGTGGCTCGCCCAATGGAAAGGCCGCATCCCCGCCGGGCGCGTGCTCGAGACGCCGGTCATCCAGCTGGATATCCTGCCCACCGCCCTCGCCGCCGCCGGCGGCACGCCGCAACCGGAGTGGAAACTCGACGGCGCGAACCTGCTGCCCTTGCTCGAAGGCAAGGCGGACAAACTCGACCGTGATACGCTCTACTGGCGTTTCGGCGTCCAATACGCCGTCCGCCAAGGCGATTGGAAGCTCGTGAAAGCCGGCCTCGCCCAACCCGTGCAGCTCTTCGACCTCCGGGCGGATCGCCACGAGAAGGATGACCTCGCCGCGAAGCAACCCGAGAAAGTGAAGGCCCTGCAAGCCCTCTGGGACGCCTGGAACGCCCATAACATTCCGCCGCGTTGGGAAGATCCGCGTTGGAATGACGGCAACACCAAGAGCGCTCCGCAGGCGGCGAAGAAAAAGGGTGCCAAGCAGAAAGCCGCCAAGTAAATCACCCACCCCTCTACTGATGCGCCCACTCGCCCTCCTCCTCGCTCCGCTCGCGCTCGTAGCCGCGGATAAACCGAACATCATCCTGATCCTGGCCGACGATCTCGGCGGCCGCGACCTGGCCTGCTTCGGCAGCAAGTATCACGAGACGCCCAACCTCGACCGCCTCGCCTCACGTGGCGTGCGCCTGACACAGGCCTATTCCGCGAGCCCGCTTTGTTCGCCGACGCGCTCAAGCATCCTGACCGGCCAATACCCGGCGCGCACCGGCATCACCGCGCCCGTCTGCCATCTGCCGACGATCCAGC
>CALPIW020000121.1 GCA_943323725.2 Polynucleobacter meluiroseus
CCGCTCCCGGATCCGAGCCTGCGACGATGCCGGCACCGGCGAAGGCCCGGGCCGAGGAACCTTTCAGCCGGGCGCAGCGGAGGGCGACGAAGAGTTTGCCGGACTGTCCGTCCGAGCGGACCCAGCCGACGGCACCGGTATAGAGGCCGCGCTGATGGGGCTCGAAGCCGGGGATGAAGGGAAGCGCGAGGGCGCGCGGCTTACCGCCGACCGCGGGCGTCGGATGGAGCTCGCCGGCGACTTCAAGGAACCGCCGGTCGGCCGGCATGGTGCCTTCGATGGGCGTACGGAGGTGCATCACGTTGCCAAGACGGAGGAGTTCGGCGTTGCGCGAGGTCGCGGCGAGGACGCCGACCATGCGCAGACGGCGAAGGATCGAAGCCGTCACCGCCGTATGTTCGCGGCGATCCTTGTCGCTCGTCAGCAAGGCTTCGGCGAGCGAGGCGTCTTCGGACGCGGATTCGCCGCGTCGGGTCGTGCCAGCCACCGATTCAGAACGGACCGCGCCGTCGAAGAGGGAGAGCAGCGTCTCCGGCGTCGAACCGACCAGGCAGCCTTCGTCTTCATCGACGAGGAAAGTGTGGCACTGCGGATTGCCCCGACGGAGACGGTGCAGGGTCGCGTAAGCGCTGAAGGGCTCGCTGCGGCGCCAGTCGAAGGCCCGCGAGAGGACGATTTTTTCGAACGAACCTTCTTTGATGAGTTCGGTGGCCCGAAGCACCGCCGAAGGGAACCACGCGCCGCCGACTTCCGACAGGACCGTCGGAACAGGCGCACGCGGTGAAGGCGGGGTGGAGCGGTAGCTGAAGCGTCGGAAGCCGTCGGCACGCACGGCGAGGCGGGCGGCGCAGCCGGGGCCGGCGGGTTCGACGAGGGTGACCGTGCTCACGCCTTCTTCACTGACGACCTGCCACCCGGGCAGGAACATCCGGGCTTCGGCGCCTTCGTTTTCGGTGCCTGGGTAGAAAGGGAAAGTCGCGATCACGCGAGGTCGGTGACCGACGCACGTCAGTTCGGCGTCGATCGCTCTCAGCCAGCCATCGGCGTCCGCAAACCGCTTCTCGCCCCGCCCGCGCCACTGTCGGACAGGGGCTCCGGCGGCATGGGAGCGTCGGCGCGACGGGTTTTCGAAGTAGCCGCGCGGAGCCGGTTCATCGAGGGTCTCCAGGACTGCCAGCGGGTCTAGTTCCGGGACTGCGAACTCATACGAAACGAGACCATGGTCCCCGGCGCGAGCCTCGGCCTTGGCCAGGAGGTCGGCCTCATCGAGGATTTTGACGGGTTCCATATCCGGAAGGTTAGGCCATCCTCAGCCGTTGTCCAATCAGGCGGGCGGAGTTTCCTTCGGAGCCTCGATCGGCGGGAAAAGGATGCATTTTTCCGCCACTTTGGAGCCCGTACAGACGGACGACCAGGTGAGCTGGCCATCGAAAGTCGTGGCCACCGGCCGGCCGATATTCGTCAGAAGTTTGTCGCAGGTGGCCGGCATCACCGGAGTGAGCAGGGTGCCGACGAGGCGCAGGCCTTCGGCCACATGCGCGAGGCAGGAGTCGAGGCGGGCGCGATCGGCGGCCTCGGTGGACTTCGCCAGTTTCCACGGCGCACGGGCTTCGATGTAGGCGTTCATCGCGCTGATGAAGACCCAGAGGGCTTCGAGGGCGTGGCTGACCTGATAGTCGGCGAAGGCCTCCGCGTATTTCTTCACGCTGTCATCCCAGAGGCGGCGGAGGTTCTGTTCGAGTTCTTCGTCGGCGGCCGCGGCCGGGATGGCGCCTTCGTAGTTGCGTCCCACCATGTTGAGCAGGCGATTGACGAGGTTGCCGAGGTTGTTGCCGAGGTCGGCTTTGTAGCGGTTCTCGAACGTGAGCGTCGAGAAGTCCGCGTCCTGCCCGACGACCATCTCACGACAGAGGTAGAAACGGAAGGCGTCGGCCCCGTGCGAAGCGACGAAACCGAGGGTATCGGCGGCGTTGCCCGCGGACTTCGAAGCTTTCTGATTATTGACCGTCCACCAGCCGTGGACGAGCAGCTGGCGCGGGGGCTCGATGCCGAGGGCCTTGAGCATGCAGGGCCAGTAGACCGCGTGGGGCGGCGAGAGGATGTCTTTGCCGATGACGTGGACGTCCGCGGGCCAGAGTCCCTTGCCGGCCACGGCCGAGTAGTAATTGGTCAGGGCGTCGAACCAGACGTAGGTGACGAACGCCGTGTCGAAGGGCAGTTCGATGCCCCAGGTCAGACGGGTCTTCGGCCGGGAGATGCACAGGTCGTTCATCGGCTCCTTCAGGAACTCGAGGACCTGGTTCTGCCGGAAGCGCGGCGTGATGAAGTCCGGGTGCGCGCGGAGGTGCTCGACCAGCCAGGGCTGGAACTGCGTCAGCTTGAAATAATAGTTCTCTTCGGTCGTCTGGGTGACCTCGCCGTAGATCTCCGGCCAGGAGCCGTCCGGCGCCCGATCCTTATCCGTGAGGAACTGCTCCTGACGGGTCGAGTACCAGTCGGTCTTCTGGCCTTTGTAGATGAGCCCCTGGTCGAAGAGCTTCTGCAGGAACTGTTGGACCACCTTCTTGTGCCGCGGTTCGGTCGTGCGGATGTAGTCGTCGTTCGAGATATTGAGGTCGCCCAGCATGCCCTGGAAGACCGCGGCGATCTCATCGACGAGGACCTGCGGTTCGACGCCGCGTTTCATCGCCGTCTGCTGGACCTTCTGGCCATGCTCGTCGAGTCCGGTGAGGAAGTGGACCGAGCGTCCGCTCATGCGCATGTGCCGGGAAATCACGTCGGAGAGGACTTTCTCGTAGGCATGGCCGAGGTGCGGCGAGCCGTTGGCGTAGTCGATGGCCGTGGTGATGTAGAACGGACTGGGCATGAAGAGTTACCCTAGGGACATAGGGCAGGGTCAGGGGGCAGGACAACCCCGAAGGCTGGCAGGGCGGGTAAACCGCCCTCAGACCGCGTCACCGGCCCGGACGACGTGGGGCTGGTAGGCGATCTCGAAGGCGTAGGTCATGCCGGCGCGCAGGGGCATCGGCTTGTCGCGCTGCAACGTCTGGTAGAAGTGGACCTTGCCCCAGCAGGTGCGGTGCTTGGCGTTGTCGCTCACGACCTTGGTCTCGGCCCAGGAAGCGTGGAAATCGTCCTTCAGGACCTCGCAGCGATGCGACTCTGCGCCGAGGACGAGGGCGTTGCCCGAGGTCATGCGCGAATGGGTCGCGGCGATCGGGAGCACCAGGCGGAAATCTTCGAGCACGACGGCCGCTTTGGCGGTGAGCGTGAAACGTCCGACGATGCGGCCGCCGTTGAATTCCCAGTCGACCTTGAGCGAGGCGATGTTGGCGGAGACCTTCTCGTCTCGGTCGATGAGATCGGGCTGATCGTAGCGGAAGTGATAGGTGCCGGCCTTGGTGCCCATGGCGACCTGGGCGTTCTTGCCGTAAAAAGAAGGCGTGTAGACCTTGCCGCCGATGGTGAACTCCGGGATGAAGGGAGTGGTCGTCTGGTTGGAGGGCCAATCGAAGACTCCCGGCATATGCGGGAAGGCCAACGAGTCGGTGAAGCGATGCGAACCGGAGGAGACCAACGGCAGGATCACATGCAGGCCCGAGGCGGGATCCTGATACGAGAGCAGGCCCTGCTCCTTGCGCGGGGACTTGTCGAAAGAGAAGAAGCGGCACACCGGCAGGCGGCTGGCCGGCTTGACCACTTCCATCGCGCCGCCGATGGTCTTGGCGAGGCGCGACCACTGCGAAAGGTAGCGGGCGGCGTCGAAATTGGCCATGCGGGTGGTGTGGCCCGGGATGGTGTCGCGCTCGCCGTCACGGATGACGATGACGCCGTGTTCGGCGTCGAAGAACGTCGTGAAGAAGTGGGCGTACAGGCGACGGACGAGGTCGCGGGCCAGCGGCTCCTTGTCGACCGGCACCCAGCGGTCACGCAGGGCTTGGAGGAGCAGGGTGATGCAGTGCATCTGGCCGTAGGCGCCGATGCCGCGGCCGTAGCTCCAGCCGAGGCCGTCTTCGCGCACGGTGTCCATGATCACGCGGAGGTACTTCTCGGCGAGGCCGCGGAGCTTGGGCAGCTTGGCGTCACGGACCTGGATGTTCGCGTGGAGCTGGAGGGACTGGCGGATGAAGATCAGCGAGACGACGCCGTAGAGGTCGAAGGCGCCACCGAAGTTGTCGGCGTTCGCGGCCTTGGAGGCCTCGTCATGGAAACCGCCGGTCGACGCCGCGGTGATGCGGTCCATGAAACGGTCGACGAGCGCGCCGGTCTCGTCCTTCTTGGTCAGGCCGAAGGAGAAGCGGCAGACCGCCTTGGCGATGTCGAAGGCCTGGACGTGGTCGTGGTGGTCATGCTCCACGGCCAGACGTTCGTCGATGAGGGCGCGGGTCGGCTCATCGAGGAGCTCCCAGACGGGGTTGCGTTCGCGGGTCGGACCGAAGGCGAGCAGGCCCAGGCAGGCGAAGGCCATGCCGTTGTCGGAGCCTTGGCTGATGCGGACCTGGGCCGTGATCGTCTTGGCGACGATTTCGGCGATGTTCTGGCGGTCCATCGTGAGCTCGCCGGTGGCACGGAAGTATTCCCCGAAGGCCAGGGCGGCGTGGCCGGGTTCATCGGCGCGGGAGACCTCGCCTTCGACGGGCACGACAGTGCCGTCAGGAGCAAGGGAGTTGAAGTTGAGTTTGAGGAGGGCCTTGGTCTGGTCCAGGCACTGGCTCGCGAAATTCTGCATGCGGAAGGTTGGGATTGGGGCAGGGTACCCCCCCCGTCAATGCCTCTTCGTAAAAAATTCGTTATTTCGGCCATTCTTACCCACCCCATAAGGGCGGCGAGGCCCAGCCTTCAGGGCTCGAAAACGACTTCGACCTGACACCGGCCGATGCGGGCCAGGAGGTCGCCATGGGTCTTCAGCGGCCACCAGCGGTACAAATGGATGTCGATGGGCTTCCAGAGCCCGACCCAGCCGCAGATGGTCAGCCCTTCGCGGACGAACTCCGTCCAGCCGCTCGCCGGGATCAGTCCGCGGAGGACGAGGGTCGCGGCGAGGAACAGCACCCCGATGGCCAAGGCGGTCCGGCCTTCGCGGAAGAGGTCGCGCAACTCCCTGCGGGCCATGCGCGCGCGGTATTCGAAGTAATGCCGGATGGATTCGCGGACCTGGCCGGCCGCCTCTTCATCCGCCGGCTGCTTCAGGACGACGCGGAGCCGGAGCTCGGAGTCGCGTTCATGTTCGCGGGCCCAGCTGAGGATGAATTCTTCGGCGTCATGGTCGAGGTCGCGTTCATGGAATGGCGACGGGTCCATGGTGTTGAAGAGCTGACCGACATTGCTGAGGCGCAGTTCGATCAGGCCGGAGACGGCGGGGATTTCGGTCATAAGGGGAGGGCGCTGCCCAAGGCGTCGCGGAAATGCAGCATGCGAAGAGCATGGCTGACCGTCGGCCGGGTACTCAACCCCGCATTGGCTATTTCTTGGCCTTGGCTTTGGCTTTAGACGCCTTCGGCTTGAGTCCGCTGAGATAGGCGACGACGTCGCGGATCTCCGCCGGCGTCAGGATGCC
>CALPIW020000122.1 GCA_943323725.2 Polynucleobacter meluiroseus
CATGGGCATCATCGGCGACTGCTTCCCGGGTCGGAAGATCGTCGGCATCGATTGCCGCGTGCTGCTCATCGAAGGCGGCGCGCTGCATTGTCTCAGTCAGCAGCAGCCGGTGTAAGCGCGGCAGAGCCGCGAGGGGGCAAGCTGGCACGGGGACACGAGAGTATCGAGTATGGAGTATTGAGTATAGGGGATGATTCCGGGTGACGGGTGTCAGCCACGGGAGCCGGCAACTCGGGTATCGGCTTCTCGGCGATCGGCCGCGGGAGCCTGGAGCCGGCAGCCGATGGCTGAATGGCTGACTCCCGGGAGGCTGATGTCCTGGTGGCCGTCACCTGTCACCCGAAAGAATGTGCCCGAAGCAAACTTCCCGGTTTCCGGTCTCCCCTTGAGCTAGGGTTCTCTCTGGCCTACCGGCTAACCGATACGCGGACGCGACGCCGTCGCGCCCCTACCGCTTACTTCTTCGCCGCCTTCGGCTTGGCCTTGGCGCGGTTCAGCTTCCGCACCGAAGGACGCGTCGCGCGGGGACTGGCGGGAGACTTGGCGCGATGACGGGTGTGGGAAGATTTGAGGGACATCCGGACAGGTTATCCGAAGGAGCCCCCGAAGCGACCCCCATCGGTCAGCGCTTGGGCTTTAGTTTATCGGTACATCCGCAGCCCCCGGCGCAACCGCCTTCCTTACGGCGACGCGCGGCCGCCAACCAGCGGCGGGCCAACCAGCCGACGGCCACGCCGATCACGGCGCCCACGATGACGGCTTCGAGGTTCATGTGAGGCGGATGACGAACTGATAGACGGCCATCGAGACGATCCACGCGAGGGTGGTCATGTAGACGAACGAGCCCGCGGCCCACTTCCAGCCGCCGGTCTCCTGCGCGAGCGTGGCGATCGTCGGGCCGCACTGCGAACAGAGGGCGAAGAAGACCATCAGCGCCAGAACGGCGGCCAGCGAGAAGATCGGGCTGCCGGTGCGCGGACCTTCGGTCCACTTGGCGTCCTGCATGGCCTTGCGCAGGTCCTGGCTGTCGGCTTCGGCGCCTTCGCCGACGGAATAGGTGACCCCGAGCGTGGAGACGATGACCTCGCGCGCGGGGAAGCTGGCGAGCACGCCGACGGTGATCTTCCAGTCGAAGCCGAGCGGGTCGAAGGCCGGCTGGATTGCTTTGCCGAAGCGGCCCATGTAGGACTGCTCGACGTAGGCCGCCTGCACGCGGGCCTTCACCTTCTCGGCCGACTCCGTCGGATGCTCGGCCCGGATGCGCTCCGCCACCGAGGCGTCGCGCGGGAAATAAGAGAGCGCCCAGACGATGATGGTGATGGCGAAGATCACCGTGCCGGCCTTGGAGACGAATTCGGCGGCGTTCTGCCACATGCGCCAGACGACGTCGCGCGGCTTGGGCATCTGATAGCGAGGGAGCTCGAGGACGAACGGCTGCGGCTTCACCTTGAGGACGAGACGGGTGAGCACGAAGGCCGTCGGCACGGCGAAGACGAGGCCGACGCAGTGCATGCCGACCATCACGAGGGATTCCCAGCCGGGGCCGTAGAGGGGGCCGATGAACGCCGCGCACATGAGCGCGTAGATCGGGAAGCGCGCCGAGCAGCTCATGAACGGCACCACGAACGCCGTCGCCAGGCGGGCCTTGGGATCTTCGATCGTGCGCGTCGAGAGGAGGCTCGGGATCGCGCAGGCGAAGCCGGAGAGCATCGGCACGAAGCTCTTGCCGTTGAGCCCGCACCAGCTGAACAGCCGGTCCATGATGAACGCGGCGCGGGCCATGTAGCCGCTGTCCTCGAGGATGCCGATGAACAGGAAGAGGATGAGGATCTGCGGCAGGAAGACGAGGAACGCGCCGACGCCGCCGAGGATGCCGTCGGCGACGAGGCTCTGCAGCATCGGGTACGGCTCGAGCGGCGGCGCGACGACTCCCTTGGTCCAGTCGACGCCCAGCTGGATCCAGTCCATCGGGAACTTCGCGAGCCAGAAGACCGAGGCGAAGAAGCCGAGCATGATGCCCAGGAAAAGGACCGGCCCGAGCACGCGGTGCAGGAGCAGGCGATCGACGGCGGCGGTGCGGCCGGCCTTGCCGAGGCCCTCAGCCACGACGCCGTCCAAGGCGACGCGCAGCTGGGCGTAATGCACGAGCGGTTCGGCGGCCATCGGGTTGTAGCCGGAATTGCGGACGCGCTCGCGCGCGCTGCGGACGGGCTTCTCGCGACGCTCGAGCGTCCAACCGAGACGCTCGGCGGTGGAAGCGTTGGTGTCGAAGAGCAGACGCTGCGCGTCGGCCGCGGAGATCGCCTTGCCGGTGTCGGTTGAAGCGGCCTGCGCGACGTCGGCGAGCGCGCCGGCGATGTCGGTCGGCCAGACGACGCGCTTCATCGGCGTGCGACGCGACAACGCTTCGGCGAGACCACGACGGACTTCCGGGATGCCTTCGCCCTTCCAGGCGGAGGTCAGGATGACCGGCACGCCGCCGAGCCGACGGGACAGCAGTTCGGTGTCGATGCGCAGGCCTTGTTCCTTGGCGACGTCGGCCTGATTGAGCACGAGGACGAGCGGCAGGCCGAGTTCGGCGACCTGCGAAGCCAGGAAGAGGTTGCGCAGCAGGTTGGTCGCGTCGACGACCATGACGACGGCGTCCGGACGGCGATCGCCGGCGATGTTGCCGGAGAGGGCGTCGATGACGACCTGCTCGTCCGGCGAAGCGGCGGCGAGGGAGTAGAGTCCAGGCAGGTCGACGAGCTCGACTTTCTGGCCGTCGCCGAGGTCGCAGGTGCCCGACTTGCGCGAGACCGTGACGCCAGGATAATTGCCGACGCGCTGCCGCAGGCCGGTCAGGGCGTTGAAGAGGGTCGACTTGCCGGTGTTGGGATTACCGACGAGCGCGACCAGCAGGCCTGCATCAGGAGAGCTCACGGCTGGCGCGGACGCTGGATGGGACAATCGGCGGAGACGTCGACGATCAGGTTCTCGGCCTCGGCGAGGCGCAGGCTGACGACCTGGCCGCAGAACTCGATGGCCAGCGGGTCGCCCAAGGGAGCCTTCCGGATGAGCTTCAGGACCATCCCCGGGAGCAGACCCAGGGCCATCAGACGCTGATCCACCCCGCGCTCGGGATTGAGCGAGGCCAGCTTCCCGAATTGACCGGGTAGAAGTTGGGATAGCGGGGTCACGCTAATTGAGATTGAGTCTCAAAAGTAGGCTTCTGACCCCCTTTGTCAACGCGGACCCTCACTCTGAGGGGAATGTATTCCCGACTCCCCCTCCCCCCATAACCTCCTTATAACCCCTCGGATGCATGAGCTGACCCCAGACGCCGAATCCCCGGCCCGGCATACCGAGCGGGACCACGGAGGCATCGGCGGCCACCCCCGGGGTCTGAGCATGCTGTTCTACGCCGAGATGTGGGAGCGGTTCTCCTACTACGGCATGCGGGCGCTGCTCCTCCTGTTCATGATCACCCCGTTGGCGATGGGCGGCCTCGGGTTCGACCAGAAGTTCGCGGCACAGGTCTACGGCAACTATACCATGGCGAGCTACATGGTATGCATCCTCGGGGGCTACCTCGCGGATAATTTCATCGGCGCGCGCCGGGCCGTCCTGGTCGGCGGCCTGATCATCACCGCCGGTCACTACGCCCTGGCGTTCGACTCCGTCCCGACGTTCTACGCGGGCCTGATCCTGATCGCGCTCGGCACCGGTCTCCTCAAGCCGAGCATCAGCACGCTCGTCGGCGGACTCTATTCGCACGGCGACACGCGGCGCGACGCCGGCTTCTCGCTTTTCTACATGGGCATCAACCTCGGCGCGTTCGCGGCGCCGCTGGTGGTCGGGTGGCTGGCCCAGAGCGAATCATTCCGCGTGATGCTGAGCGGATGGGGACTCGACCCGACGCATAGCTGGCACTGGGGCTTCGGCGCGGCGGGCATCGGCATGACCTTCGGCATGATCGTCTACCTGCGTCGGCTCCATTGGCTGTCGCACGTCGGCCAGGCGCCGGAGGCGGACGCACCCCGGCCGTGGATCGGACTCACGCTGGTGACGCTCGGTACGGCCGCGCTGCTCGCCGTGATGATCGCCTCGGACTACGTCGCGTGGATCAACCCCGTCGTCTACGCGCTCCCCATCGTCGGCATCGTCTGGTTCGGCGTCGTGCGGCGGGACGAAGACAGCCGGCGCATCGCGGCGATCCTCGTGTTCTTCGTCTGCGCCATCCT
Organism: Polynucleobacter meluiroseus; assembly: GCA_943323725.2. Classification (GTDB taxonomy): domain Bacteria; phylum Verrucomicrobiota; class Verrucomicrobiia; order Opitutales; family UBA953; genus UBA953. The sequence continues at coordinate 4,224 of CALPIW020000122.1, forward strand.
CTTCTGGGCGGTCTTCGAGCAGGCCGGCTCGTCGCTGACTTTGTTCGCCGAAGAACTCACCCGGAACGAACTGTTCGGCCATCCCTTCCCTTCGTCGTGGTTCCAGTCCGTGAACTCGCTCTTCATCCTCGCGCTCGCGCCGCTGTTCGCCTGGCTCTGGGTGCGACTCCGCGAGCAACAGCCCTCGATGCCCATGAAGTTCGTCTGGGGCCTCGTCTTCCTGGGGCTCTCGTTCGCCCTGCTCGTCCCCGCGGCGAAACTCACCGCGGAAGGCAAGGTCAGCCCGTGGTGGCTGATCGCGGTGTATTTCCTGCAGACCATCGGTGAGCTCTGCCTCAGTCCCGTCGGCCTCAGCGCGATGACCAAGCTCGCCCCCGCCAAGCTCGCCGGACTCGTCATGGGCATCTGGTTCCTCGGCACCGCGCTGGGCAACAAGCTCGCCGGCGTGGTCGCCGCGGAATTCAACGCCCAGGACCCGCAGGCGCTCGCGCACTTCTTCTGGCAGCAGGCCCTGTTGGTCGGCGGCCTGACGGTCCTCCTGCTGGTACTGGTGCCGTGGGTCCGCCGCCTGACCGGGGAGACGCCGCGCTGATCAGAGCTCGGCCTGCACGCGTACCGACACCGGGCAATGGTCCGAGCCGGTGACCTTATCGTGGATGTCGGGCTGCGAATACTTCAGGCCGTCGGAGGTCAGGCAGTAATCCAGGCGCCAGCCGATGTTGCGGGCGCGGATGCCGGGGCGGTAGGACCACCAGCTGTAGCGCTGCGCGAGGGACGGATGCTGGGCGCGGAACGTATCCGTGAAGCCGTGCTGAGCGAGCAGCTGGCCGAAGGATTCGCGCTCTTCGTCGGTGAAGCCCGCGTTGCGGCGGTTCGTGGAGGGATTCGCCAGGTCGATCTCGGCGTGGGCGACGTTGAGGTCGCCGCACACGACGACGGGCTTCTTCTTCGCGAGACGCGCGAGGTATTTCCGGAAATCGGCGTCCCACTGCAGACGATAGTCGAGGCGCTCGAGTTCGCGCTGGGAATTCGGGACGTAGGCGCTGACGACGAAGAGTCCGTTGAACTCCGCCGTCACCACGCGGCCTTCGGGCGGATGATCGCCGGGGAAGTCGGTCGCGACGGACAGCGGCGCGGTCTTCGAAAGCACCGCGGTGCCGGAATAGCCCTTCTTCTCGGCCTCATGCCAGAACTGATGCGGGAAAGCCAGGCCGAGCGTCGACGCGACGGCCGTCTCGCACTTGGTCTCCTGCAGGCAGAGCACGTCGGGGTCGGCGGACGCGATGAAATCG
>CALPIW020000123.1 GCA_943323725.2 Polynucleobacter meluiroseus
AGGCGCAGGACCTTCAGCACGCCGTGGACCAGCTTGAAGACCAGCCCGGCGGTGCAGAGCGTCTGCCACGGGGCGTCTTCGGCGTCATTGACGCGCGGGTTAACGAGCGTGCAGGTGACGCGGGATTCCTTGGCGACGTGGTGGTCGACCACGATGACGTCGACGCCTTCGGCGCGGAGGCGTTCGACCTCCGGCTTGGAATTGGTACCGCAGTCAAGCGCGACGAAGAGCTGCGGCTTCGCTTCGGCGAGCACGCGCTCGAGCGCGGCCATCGAGAGACCGTAGCCCTCTTCCAGGCGGCGCGGCACGAAATACTCCGGCTTGGCGCCGAGCCGGCGGAGGAAGTGGACGAGCATCGCGGTGCTCGAGACCCCGTCGACGTCGTAGTCTCCGAGGATGGCGATCCGCTCGCCCTTGGCGGCGGCGGTGACGAGACGCTCGGCGGCTTCGCGCAGGCCGCCGACCGCGAACGGGTCGGAGACATGGGCGAGCTGCGGGCGGAGATGACGCTCCGCCTCGGCCTCGTCCGGGAAGGAACGGGCGAGGACGGCGGCCAGGGGTTCGCTAACCCCCAGCGAAGCCGCGATGCGACGGGCAAGCCCGGCGTCCGCGGCCCGGTGAGACCAGGCGGCCATAGGAATAGGGCGCCTTAGGCGTCCTTGTCGGAGCCCGCCTCCCAGGAGTAGGTGCGCGGGAGTTCCGCGGCGTCTACGCCCTTACGATCGCCCTTGTGCCACCAGTAGAAGACGGGGCTCGCGATGAAGATCGAGGAGAAGGTTCCGGTCAGCACGCCGTAGATGAAGATCTCGCCGTAGAGACGGACGTCGCCGGCGCCGAAGGCCCAGAGGGCGACGGCGCAGAGGAAGACCGTGGCCGCGGTGAGCGTCGTACGGGAAAGCGTGCGGTTGATGGCGAAGTGGATCACGTCGCGGAGCTCGCGGCCGGGATTGGCCTGGAGTTCCTCGCGGATGCGGTCGAAGACGACGATGGTGTCGTTGATGGAGTAGCCGATGATCAGCAGGATCGCCGCGATGAGGGTCGCGTTGAACTGGCCGCCGAAGGCGACGAACAGCGCGATCGTCAGCAGCACGTCGTGCAGCGTGGCGACCATGGCGGCGACGCCGAAGCCCGTCTCGAAGCGCAGGGAGACGTAGAGGCCGATGCCGAGGAGCGCCAGGATGACGGACCAGACGGCGTTGGAGCGCAGCTCCGAGCTGACGGAACCGCCGATGGCTTCCTTGGAGAGCATCAGCTTGTCGACCGAGGCGGCGCGATCCTTGAGGATCTCCGGGGTCTTGGCTTGGATGGCGCCGACGATGGCCGCGACGTTGGCGAACTCGCCCTTGGACTTGTCCTTGGTGAGTTCGGTCTCGATGCGGAGGGTCAGTTCGCCGCCGCCGACCGGAGTCTGGACGGTGACGGTGGTGTCCGCGAGGCCGATGGAAGCGGCGAGCTTGGCGATATCACCGGTATTGACGGCGGCGCCGGGAGCCAGCGCGACGAGAGCGGATTCACCGCCGCGGAAGTCCTTACCGAAGGCTTCCTTGCCCTTGATGGCGAGCTGGGTGAGGCCGAGGCCGATGACCAGCCAGGAGGCGATGAAGGCGATCCGGGCGAACTTGAGGAACGGGATGTCGAGCGTCGGACGGAAGACCGGCAGGCCGAAGACGCGCGTCATCACGCCGCGGGAGAGCGCGAGTTCCTGGAGGCCGCGGCAGGTCACGAGGGACGTGAACACGGTCGTGAAGATACCGATGGTCAGGGTGATGCCGAAACCACGGATGGGACCGGAACCCATGAACACGAGGATCAAGGCCGTGAGGAGGGTCGTGAGGTTGGCGTCGATGATGGTCCACGTCGCGCGGGCGTAACCTTCGCGGAGGGCGACCGAGCGGTCCTTGCCGAGGGCGGCCTCTTCGCGCACGCGCTCGAAGATGAGGATGTTCGCGTCGACGGCCATGCCGAGGGTGAGCACCAAGGCGGCGACACCCGGGAGCGTGATGGTCGCGCCGAAGTAGGCCATGGCGCCGAGGATCATCAGCAGGTTGAGGATCATGCCGAGGATGGCGATGAAGCCGCCCCAGACGTAGAACCCGACCATGAAGAAGATGACGAGGCCGACGGCGACCAGCGAGGCCACGACGGACTTGCCCTGGGCGTCCTTGGCGAGCGAGGGACCGACCGAGGTGACGTCCTGGATGATCAGGGGGAACTCGAGCGGGTTATTGAGGACGTTGGCGAGGTCGACGGCCTCTTCGCGGGAGAAGGACCCCGTGATGGTGGCGCCGGTGCTGCGGATGGCCTCGCGCACGGTCGGCGCGGACTGCAGCTTGCCGTCGAGGACGATGGCGAGCTGACCGACGGAGCGGCTGTTGCCTTCGGCGATCTTGGCGGTGAGGTCACCGAACTTCTTGGAGCCTTCGTCGGTGAACTTCATGTCCACGTAGAAGGAGATGCCGTCATCGGAGCGACCCGAGGCGGACTTGATGATCTTGCCGGTGGCGTCGGCGGCCTTGCGCACGTAGTAACGCGTGACGCGGACTTCGCTGGTCTTGCTGTCGATGTCGCGGATGGTCAGGACCTCGTAGGTCGAGATGGCCGAGGCGGAGCCCAGCATCGGGTCGACGGGCAAGGAACGCAGGGAGTGCTCGCGCTCGGTCTCGGTCGGACGTTCGGTGCGGTGCACCTGGCGGAACTCGAGCTTGGCCGGCTTCTTCAGCGAATCGATGACGTCCGGGTTGTTGGCGGCGTCTTCACCGGGAAGCTGGATCTCGAGGGAGAGATCGCCCACGGGACGCAGGACGGGTTCGGCGACGCCGAACTGATTGACGCGCTGCTCCATGACCTGGAGGGCCTGATTGACCATGTCGGCATGGGAGACGCTCGACTTGTCGCCGGCGGTCTTCTCGCCGGATTCGGCGCCGGTCGGATCGACCTTGAGGGTGAAGGACACCCCGCCCTGCAAGTCGAGGCCGAGCTTGAGGCGGCCTTGGGAGCCGACGAGCAGCTGCTTCAGCACGATGCCGTTACGCTTGGCCTGGTCGGGCTCGCTGACGATCTGGGCTTCCGTGAAGAAGAACGGACGGAAGTCGACCGGGGCGGCGCGACCGCGGCCTTCGCCGATGTCACGCAGAGCCTGGAAGTAAGAGACCGACTTCTGGTCGGCGGCGACGGCGGCGTCCTTGTAGCGCTTGACGCGCTCGAGGGCCTCGGTGTGGAGCTTGTCGAATTCGGGCTTCTGCGCGATGACCTGCGTGGGCACGAACTGTTCGAGAGGGGTCGGAGCGATCGGGTGGAACTCGTACCAGGCGACAGCCAAGGCAGCGAGGGAGACCGCGATCTTCCAGAACCAAGTCCTGGACGTCATAGTGTCAGGGTAGGCTTAGGGGTGGATGACTTCAGGCCTGGACGACGGCGTCGGCGTCCTTGCCCATGATGGCGGACTTGTGGACGACGAGACGGCCGGAATCGAGTTCGAGGGTGATGCGGTCGTCCTTGATGGAGACCACGCGACCGTAAATGCCACCGGCGGCGAGCACCTTGTCGCCGACCGCGAGCTCGGTCTGGAGCTTTTCGAGCTCCTTCTGGCGCTTGCGCTGGGGAGCGAAGAGCAGGAAGTACATGCCCACGAAGAGGAGGGCGTACATGATCAGGATGCTCCAGCCGCCACCTTGCTCGGCCTGGGGCGCACCGGCGGCAGACTGAGTCTGTGCTAGTCCCTGAATGACAACAGTTTGGATGATATTCATTGTTCGTATTGTTTGGAAAGGGGTCGGCTGAAGGTCTGGAGATGCGATTATGAGACAAAAAGGCAAGCCCCGGCATCCCCGATTGGCTTTGATTACCCCCTAGGAGCTGTCACTGTGAATAACTCTCCATGAGCACGTCCGACCCGGAGCCGACCGAAGGCTCCTCCCCCGTCAAGCCGCTGACCATGGCGGCCACCATCGCGGCCCTCGGGGTCGTGTTCGGTGACATCGGGACGAGCCCCCTTTACGCGTTCAAGGAATGCCTACGGGTCAGGGACGCGGACAACAACATCCTCGGGGCCTCCCAGATCGTCCCGATCCTGTCCCTGATCATCTGGTCGCTGATCTTCGTGGTGATGGTGAAATATGTGCTCCTGGTGATGGAGGCCAACGAAGACGGCGAAGGTGGCATCATGACCCTGGTCTCGCTCGCCTCCTCCAAGGACAAGGAGAAGGCCAAACGAAAGCACCGCAACTTCCTCGTGCTGCTCGGCGTCTTCGGCGCCGCCCTGCTCTACGGCGACGGGGTCATCACCCCCGCGATCTCGGTCGTCTCCGCCTTGGAAGGCGTCAAGGAAGCCAACGAACGCCTGCACGGGCCGCTCACGGCCGGCTTCCTGAAATACTTCATCCCGACGGCCGCCGTCCTCATCCTGGTCGGCATCTTCTGGCTGCAGAAGATCGGGACCGGCCGGGTAGGCATGTATTTCGGCCCGATCACGATGGTCTGGTTCGCCGTCATCGGCGGACTCGGCGTGCTCTCGCTCGCCCTGCATCACGCGGTCCTCGGCGAGATCCTGTGGGCCTTCAACCCCCTCGAAGGCCTGCACTTGCTGACCACCCACCCCGGACTCGGCATCCTGATCCTCGGCGCGGTCTTCCTGTCGGTCACCGGGGCCGAAGCGCTCTATGCGGACATGGGGCACTTCGGACAGAAGCCCATCCGGGCCGCCTGGTGCTTCATCGTCTTCCCTGCCCTCATCCTGAACTACCTCGGCCAAGGCGCATGGGCCCTCGCCCACCCGGAAGCCCTCCTCGAGCCGGGCTTCAATCCCTTCTTCAACATGGCGCCCGGTTGGGCCCAGATCCCGCTGGTCGTCATCGCGACCCTCGCGGCCATCATCGCTTCGCAGGCCCTCATCGCCGGCGCGTTCTCGATCACCATGCAGGCGATCCAGCTGAACTACCTGCCACGCATGCGCATGACCTACACGTCGGACCAGGAATCCGGCCAGGTCTACGTCCCCGTCATCAACTGGCTGCTGATGATCGGCTCGATCTACCTGGTGCTGCATTACGAGACCTCCGAGAACCTCGCCAGCGCCTACGGCATCGCGGTCAGCCTGACGATGCTGGTCACGACGATCCTCTTCGGTCAATATCTCCGCCACAAGCTCCGCATCCCTTCCGCCGGAGCCTACGCCCTGCTCACCCCGTTCATCCTGCTGGAAGTGCTCTTCGTGCTGGGCAACGCGCACAAAGTCCTCCCCAACGGCTGGCTACCTCTGCTCATCGGGGTCGTGGTCTATTACCTCATGGCCGTCTGGAACAAGGGCCGCATCGCCATGAAACAGAAGATGACCGAAGGCGAGGCCGCCGGCGACTTCGATAACTTCCTGGACAGCGTCGAAGACCGTTTCGTGGCGGGTAAATTCGCCCGCGTGAAGGGCACCGCCGTCTACTTGGCCGGCTCCACCAAATCGGTGCCGATGGCCCTCGCCCATAATCTCAAGCACAACCGCGCCCTGCATGACCAC
>CALPIW020000124.1 GCA_943323725.2 Polynucleobacter meluiroseus
AGCAGCCCGTGACTTGCTCCGGCGAGCTCGGTCGCCGCGACATGGTCATCATCGACGGCATCTACGAGTCGATCCGTACCGGCAAGAAGGTCGAGTTGAAGTATACCTAACGAAGAGGGGTAGGGGCAGGGGCACGTGCTGTCCTGATGCCGCTATGTCGTGACGCGGTCCCGACCCTACCTTTTAATTCGTTCCCTTGGCGAGGGTGGCCTTGAGCGCCGTGACGACGGAAGCGTAGGCCGGGTCGTCGGCGAGGTTCTTGAACTCGCCCGGATCGGCGTCGTGGTCGTAGAGTTCGACCCCGAGTTTGCCCTGGTTCCATTCCGTATAGCGGTAGCGTTCGGTGCGGACCGAGCGGCCGACCTTACGTTCCTGCGTGGCGGCCTTCTTCTTGCCGCCGGCGTTGATGGCGCCGAAGTCGACCTGCGTGTAGGCGGAGTGATTCCAGAGGGCGTCGGGACGTTCCAGCACCGGGCGGAGGCTCTTGCCCTCGGCGCGTTTGTCGGGCTTCAGGTCGCAGAGGTCGGCCACGGTGGGGTAGAGGTCGACAAGCTCGGCCACGCGCTTCGTGGCGCGTCCGTTGGCCGGGTTGCCCGGATCACGGATGATGAACGGCACGCGGGCCGAATCTTCGTAGAGCGAACGCTTCTGCCAGAGTCCGTGTTCGCCGAGGTTATACCCGTGGTCGCTGATGAACACCACGATGGTGTCCTTATCGAGGCCCTGCTTCTTGAGTTCGGCCAGCACCAGGCCGAACTGGGCGTCCATGAAGGTCATCGACGCCAGGTAGGCCTGCTTGGCGGTACGCTGCGTATCTTCGGTCATGCCATAGTTGGCGACGGCCGTGTTGGAGAGGGCCACGGCCGGCTTAGTCTCACGGTTGCCGGCGGGTTCCTTGGCCAGTTGCACCTGGTCCTTCGGGTATTGGGCGAAGTAAGGCTTCGGCGCGACGTAGGGGGTGTGGGGGCGGAAGAAGCCGACCGCCAGGAAGAAGGGCTGTTCGCGCTTCTGGCGGAGGAAGTCGACCGCCTGCGCGGCGATCTTGCCGTCGGTCTGTTCGGCGTCGGTCCCGTCGGCCGCGAGCCAGCTCAGCGTGCCGCCGTAGTTGCCCGAGCCGACGAGGATCTGCCCCATGTTACCCTTGGTCTTGTCGGCGGAGGTACCGGCGCCGACGCCGATCGAGAAGATCTTATCCTCGTCGTCGCAGTCGCGTCCGCGCGGATTCCAGACTTTCTCCCACGACTGCGGGTCGTCGAGGCCGTTGGTGCCGATTTCCTTGGGCACGCCATAATGGTAGAGCTTGCCGATGCGGGCGACGGCGTAGCCGTTGTTCTTGAAGAGCTGCGGCATCGTCACCATGTCCGGGATGACCTGGCGGAATTCTTTCGCGTTGTCGTAGACACCGGTGGTGTCGGGACGCAGGCCCGTGAGGAAGGAAGTCCGGCTCGGATTGCAGAGCGCGTACTGGCAGTAGGCGCGGTCGAAGCGGACGCCGGTGCGAGCGAGCGCGTCGATGTTCGGCGTCAGCGCCGGGCCGCCGTAGGTGCCCATGCGGGTGCCGCAATCGTCAGAGACGAGCAGCAGGACGTTCTTCCGGGGTGCCGCGAAGGCGGACAGGCAGGCGAGGAGAGCGAGGGCGATGGGGAGGCGCATACGACCCATCTAGGGGACAAGTGGGCAGGTGGGCAAGACGGAGCGAAGGAGGTGATGGCGGTAAGTGGTTGGCGGATGGCGTTTGGGGCCTTTGACGGGTAAAACAGAACAGGCGACAAGGGTTCATCCCTGCCGCCTGATATTTCCTAACCGCCAACCGCTAGCCGCTAACCGCGACTACCTTATTAGCTTACACTTCCCAGTCGTCGCCCTTGCCCTGGAGGATCTTGTCGATCGCCCCGAGGACGAGGTCGACGGCTTCTTCCTGCGAAGTCTGGTCGGTCTTGATGTGGACCTCCGGAGCTTCGGGGGCTTCGTACGGGGACGAGATGCCGGTGAACTCGGCGATCTCGCCCCGGCGGGCCTTGGCGTACAGGCCCTTCACGTCGCGGGATTCGCAGACCGCCAGCGGGGCGTCGACGAAGACCTCGATGAACGTGTGGTTCGCGAGGGCGGCGCGGGCCTTGGCGCGATCGGCGGCCAACGGAGCGATGAGCGTGACGAGGGTGATGTGGCCCGTGCCGGCGAAGAGGCCGGCGACGGCGGAGGCGCGACGCACGCTTTCGGCGCGGTCGGCGGCGGAGAAGCCCAGGTCGCGGTTGAGCGAGACGCGGAGGTCGTCGCCATCGACGCGGATGACGTTGCGGCCGGCGTCGAAGAGACGGCGTTCGACGGCTTCGGCGATGGTCGACTTGCCCGAGCCGGAGAGGCCCGTGAACCAGACGACCGCCGGCGCGTGGCCGGCGCGGGCGCCGCGTTCGGAGGCGGTGACCTTGCCGGAAGGCGCGTCGGACTTCGAGACGGCGTCGAGGATGATGCCGCCGCCATGGATGCGGCCGCTTTCTTCGAGCGCGAAACGACCCGTGATCGGGCACTCGTTATGCAGGTCGAACGCGATGTTGCGGGTGGCGCGGACGATCACTTCGCAGATCGAGTCACGCGGGACGCTGTCGGCTTCCTTGGACTCGAGGGTCGAGGCGTCGGTCACCTTGACGATCTTCGCGATGACCGCGTCGACGTTCTGGGTGAGCAGGCGCAGGCGGTAGGTCTTGTTCGGGACCAGCGGTTCCTTGCCCAGCCAGAAGATGCGGGCGCGGAATTCGCGGCCGACGCGGGGCTGATTGGACGGATGCGAAGCCACCTGGCCGCGTTCGACGAAGATCTGCTCGGAGAGCGTCACGCTGGCGGAGCCGCCCGTGCCGACGACCGAGCGGGATTCCGGCCCCGGCCAGTCTTCGAAGGTACGGACCGTGCTGCGACGGCCGCCGGGCTGGAAGATGAGCTCGTCGCCCGGGCGGATGGCGCCGGCTTCGACGCGACCGGCGATGATGCGGCGATGGTCGAAGCGGTAGATGTCGGAGACCGGCAGGCGCAGGGGCAGGCCGGTGAGGTCGTCTTCGTGCGAGAAGGCGTCGAGGGCTTCGGTGACCGTCGGGCCCTTCCACCAAGCCATCTTGGCGGAGCGGTCGACGACGTTCTCGCCATGTTTGGCGGCGATCGGGATGAAGTGGACGGCGTTGAGGCCGAGGGTCTTCAGGAAGGCCGAGTATTCGGCGACGATCTTCTGATAGGTGGACTCGGAGTGGTCGACGAGGTCCATCTTGTTCACCAGCACGACGAGCTGCTTCACGCCCAGGAGGGACAGCAGGAACGCGTGGCGGCGGGACTGGTCCATGACGCCTTCCTTGGCGTCGATGAGGAGGAGGGCGGCGGAGGCGCTGGCGGCGCCGGTCACCATGTTCTTGAGGAACTCCTTGTGGCCCGGGGCGTCGATGATCGCGTAGGCGCGCTGCTTCGTGCGGAAGAAGATGCGCGTGGTATCGATGGTGATGTTCTGTTCCTGCTCTTCGATCAGGGCGTCGAGGAGGAAGGCGTATTCGAACTCCATGCCTTCGATCGCGCAGTTCTTGCGGACCTGGTCCATCTTGCCGTTGGGCAGGGAGTCGGTGTCATGGAGGAGGCGGCCGACGAAGGTGGACTTGCCGTGGTCGACGTGGCCGACGACGACGACGTGCATCTTGCGATGGTCTTCGACGGAGGGAAGGGAGGTGCTCACAGGTTGGGAAAGGGATTGGGTGTTCATCTTGTCAGGCGGCTCACATGAAGCCCTTGGCGCGGAGTTCCTGCATGGAGTTGCGGCCGACGTGGTCCTGGGCGCGACCGGCGCGTTCGCTGGTCTTGGTCAGCTTCAGTTCTTCGATGACCTCGTCGATGTTGCTGGCCGGGCTGTCGACCGGGTGCGTGATCGGGTGGCAGCCGAGGGAGCGGAAGCGCTTGCCGTTGCGGGCGAAGTAGAGGGTCGGGTTCGGGATGTTCTCGCGGCGGATGTATTCCCAGATGTCGAGCTCGGTCCATTCCAGGAGCGGCTGCACGCGGACGTGGCCGCCTTCGGGGGCGGAGCTGGCGAACTGGCCCCAGAATTCCGGCGGCTGGTCCTTGTAGTCCCAGTTGCCTTCGGCGGAGCGAGGGGAGAACCAGCGCTCCTTGGCGCGGGTCGGGTCTTCGTCGCGGCGGATGCCGGTCACGAGGGCGTCCCACTTGAATTCGTCGATCGCGGCCTTGAAGGGGACGGTCTTGAGCTCGTGCGTGACGGTCACCGGGTCGTGCGTGGCGTAACCGATGCCGCGACGGATGGCGTCTTCGTTGACGCGGACGATGAGGTCGATGCCGTGGATGACCTTGGCCTTCTCGCGGAACTCATACATCTCCGGGAACTCGTAGGTCGTGTCGATGTGCAGGAGCGGGAAGGGGATCTTGCCGCAGAACGCCTTACGGGCGAGCCAGATGAGGACGTTGGAGTCCTTGCCCATGGACCAGGGCATGCAGACGGAGCGGAAGTTGGCGAAGGCTTCGCGGAAGACGTGGATCGACGTCTGTTCGAGGCGCGTCAGGTGGTCGTTTTGGGCGTTGCGGGACATTGGCTGAAGGAAGGTGGGAGCGGTTGGCGGTTAGCGGTTGGCGGTTGGGAGCGCAGAGAGGCTGAAGGGAGAGGGGGAAGCGGTTGGCGGTTTGCGGGTGGCGGTTAGGAGAAGAGGGTTCAAGGTGAGGAGGGCCGTGGATTGAGGAGGTTTCCTGTCCGCCAACCGCCAGCCGCTAGCCGCCCAAACCTTTCTTCGTCCGCGTATGGAGGCCGCATTCCTTCTTTTCGAAGCCGGGCCAGCGGCCGCCGCGTTCGTCGCCACCGGAGGTGGGCAGGGTGCAAGGGTAGCAACCGATCGAGCGGTAGCCGCGGTCGTGTAGGACGTTATGCGGCAAGCCGTGTTCCTTGAGGTAGGCCCAGACCTGGTCGCGGCTCCAGTCGACGAGCGGGTTGAGCTTCCAGACGTCGGAGTTGTCGGGACGCGCGGCGAGCGAGAGCAGCGGGGTCACGGAACGCTCGGCGCTCTGGTCGCGGCGCATGCCGGTGATCCAGAGATCGAGGTCGAAGAGTTTCTTGCCGAGCGAGTCGACTTTGCGGAGTTCGCAGCACTTCTCCGGGTCGCGCTTCCAGAGTTCGGCGCCGTATTGGGCGGCCTGCTGTTCGACCGTCTGGGCGGGGAGGACTTCCTCGACCTTGATGCCGAGATGGGCTTCGAGCTTCGCCTTGAACTCCAGCGTCTCCGGGAAGAGCAGGCCAGTGTTGAGCGTGAAGGCCTGGATGGGAATACCGGCGGTCTTGGCGAGGTGCAGGATGACCACGCCAGCGGGCTGGAAACTCGTGCCGATACCGGCGCGGGCGCCGAAGGTCTCGTAGGCCCAGCGCAGACGGTCCACCGGCGCGAGCGTCG
>CALPIW020000125.1 GCA_943323725.2 Polynucleobacter meluiroseus
CCTTAAAAACCGCTCATGAGGGAAACACCATCGAGGTATTTAGGATGGTCTATGCCATCCATAGCATAAATCAACGAAGCAGCGCGAGGACGTCCGCTTTGATCGCGTCGCTCCAGATCTGGTAACCTTTCTCGTTCGGGTGCAAAAGGTCCGGCATGATGGTCTTGGACAGCGTGCCGTCGGGCTCGAGGAACTTAGCGCCGACATCGAGGAAGAAGATTTTCTGGCCGTCAGCGAAACCCTTCACGATGGCGTTGGTGGCCTCGTTCTGTTGGCGGAACTTATCGTTCTTATCGGCGCCGCGCGGGAAGATGCCGAGGACGAGGATCTTGGCGTCGGGACACTTCTGGCGAAGCTGGGCGAGGATGGCCTTGATGCCTTCGGCGGTCTGCTCGGCGGTGCACTGATAGACGGCGCCATTGAGCTCCTTCTGCGGACGGCCCTGGTGGCCGGTGTTGTTGGTGCCGATCATCAGGACGATCGCCTTGGGTTTGAGGCCATCGAAGTTACCGTTTTCGAGACGCCAGAGGACGTGCTCGGTGCGGTCGCCGCCGATGCCGAAGTTCGCCGCCTTGAGCGGAGCCCACTCCTTGGTCCAGACAGCCTTGCCCTTCCCCTCCCAACCATGGGTGATCGAATCACCGAGGAAGACGAGCTGCGCTTCGCCCTGCTTGGAGATGACGTTGAAGGACTCGTGACGCTTCTCAGTGCCAGGATGAAGGACCGGCTGGACGGCATAGTTAGCGCAACCGGACAGGAGGGCGGCGGCAGCGAACAAGAGAGCGATGCGATGATTCATGGGGGTGAACTGAACCTATGCCCTCCCCTCCTCGGCTGGCAAGCCGCTCTATCCGCTTAGGCCGGCCCGGGGAACATGCCGCGGGCCAAGGCCACGAACACCCACGCCATCATCAGCACCCAGAGCCCAGAGAGAGCCCAGACCGCCCAAGCCAACCTTCGCTCCCAGACCGGGGCGCCCTCCGGAGAAGGCAGCCAGAGGAAAATCCCCGACGACAGGAAGGCGATCGGGATGGCGACGAAACTCTGGAGCAGATGCGCCGGCTGCTGATTCCAGCCGTAAGCCTCGGCCGCCAGGACCCACGGCATGCAGAGCAGGACGATGACGGCCGCCCCGATGAAAGAAGTCCGCAAGAAACGTCGAGCTGTAAAGCCGGTGAGCATGCCGAATCATCAGCCATCAAGCCCGGCTCCGCCAGCCTGATGGCTGGTGTTTCTTTTTAGCAGTTATCCTAATCTGCCAAATTATTGTCTTTTCCAAGAAAGCTCGCTTTATCTCTTACTTTCTTCTGACCTACTCTCATCGTCAGTCTCATGACCAAATCGCTGAAACTCATCCTCTCCGCTCTTCTGCTCCTCTCGGCCGTACCCTCCGAAGCGCAACCCCTGTCGACGTCGATCAAGTTTGCCACCTGGGATGGCGCAGCCCTGCTCGCCAAGGCCGAGCAGTCGCTCAAAGCCTTGCCGGCCAAGGAAGCCGATGCCCTGCGTGCCCTCCTCACTTCCACCGGCCCTAGCCGCTACGACGACCGAGCAGGCGCTTGGTTCAAGAGCTTCCGCAAGGACGACCTCAAGCCGGTGGCGGACTACGCCGAAGCAAGCCTGCGCGCGATGGCGGAAGCCGGTGACGCCGCCGCGATGTGGCACCTCCACTTCGTACTCACCCAGCGGATCGCGACCGGGGACGAGGGTTTCCAGTGGCTGGACAAAGCAGCCAAGCAGGGCTACCCTCGAGCGGTCTTCGATGTGACGAAGCAGCAGTTGAAGGACCAGCCGGAGAAACTCCGCGCCGCGATGGAAGGATTCTCCCAGCAGGAAAACGACGCCGGACTCCAAGCCCTCTACTGGTTCGCCTATGGCCACGATAAGGGTCAGGACGGACTCCCGAAGGACGCGGCCAAGGCCGCCGACTACCGGAGCCGCGCCAAGGCCTTGGGTGACAAGCTCCACGCGGCCGATAAGGCGAAGTGAAGTTTCACTTCGCCTCGGGCAAGGCGTAGTAGGCGACTTCGGCGAAGAAGAACTCCGCCATGTTCAGCTTGGCGTAGTCGTAATGACGAATCGCCTTGAGCACCTGCGGTCTTGCTGAGGCTTCGCCCGCCAACGCCACGACCGCGGCGGCGGCCAAGGGATGACGCATCCAGGTAGACTCGTAGTTCTTCCGCGGTCCCCTCTTCTTGTAATCGACGATCCTGGCCAGGCGTTCGGCCTCGGCCTGCGTGGGCTGAGGGAACCACGTCGGGTTCGCCGCCCGCCAATCCGCTGTGCCGAAGAAACCTTGGTCAGCGTTGTCGAACATGGCGTGCGTATCCACCGACGACAGCGCGAACCGCGCGCTGACGTCGAGTCCTTGGCGATAAGCGGCCTTCGTCGCGGCGTCCGTCTCGACGGCGGCGAGCCGCGCGAGGCCGGCCTGGGTGCCGACGTAGATCCAGAACTGTCCCTTCTGTAGGGTCGGAATGAAGCCAAGGTCCCGCGAGCAGCCCAAAGCGCAGATCTCGCGACGCGTCTCGGCCGACTTGGCGGGCTTTTCGTCCAAGGCCCGACGATAGCGCTCCAGCCAGACGGCGTCGCCGGTCATCTCATAGGCGGCACATAACATGAACACGTAACGGGCCGCATCGCGGAAGTGCTCGCCTTTGAAAGCTCCCCGGAAATCACCCTTGAACGAACCGTCGCAGGGCACACGCCAGCCGGTCGACTCCAGCACATCGGCGACCTCACGGACTTTCGCCACGAGGACCGTGCGCTCGGCGGCCGAAGGGATATCGCTCAGGAGATAAGCATGCAGACCCAGGAACCACGGCTGCATCTGGTCGTCGGAGCTCAGCGGATAATGGCACTTGCCGTCCGAGCCGACGCCACGGGCCACGAAGCCGGGGACATCTGAGACCGAAGCGCACCTCAAGAGACCCTGGGCCAGCTTCCGAGCCTGCTCCTTGTCGGAGGCCGCGCCGGAGCGACGGGCCCGCTCGACCATGGCGTGGAGATACATCCCGGTGAACATCGGCCCGTTCTCGATCGGGCTCCACCAGCCGATCGCGTTGGGCTTGCCTAAGCGGCAATCCTCGGGGGTCGGGAGTTCTCCGACGTGATCCCGCATGATGCCGTGCTCGTCGATGAAGCGCCGCCAAGTCTCCGCATGCGCCCGCTCGACCGCCGGCTCCTCCGCGCAGAGGAACGCACCCGTCATGGTCAGCAAAAGCCAAAGCAGGAGAAAGCGATTGAGACAGCGGGGCATGGCGCATCTCAGCCTGCCCCGCTGGTCGCCGCAACCGGATTTCCCCAGCTTCAGGACACCAGACCGACGATTTCCTTGGAGCCGGCGATCTCCTTGGCGGCGGAGATGAGGTGCGCCTTGAAAGCCGCGGCCAACGGAGACAGGCGACGTCCGGAGGGATGGACGATCTGCCAGCTGGACTGCAGCGGGAAGCCTTCGAGCGGCAGCATGACCAGGCCCGGATGCGCGCCTTTGCGCATGGCGTGCGCGGAGACGATCGCGATACCCATCCCGCCGGCGACGGCTTCGAGGATCGCCTCGTTGCTGCCGAGCTCGAAACGGACGGAGGGATCGAAACCGCGCTGACGGAAATAATCGTCGGCGGCGAGGCGCGTGCCCGAACCGCGCTCACGCGTGATGAAACGGACGTCGCCGAGCTCATTGAGCAATACGGCCGGCTGCTTCGCCAGGCGATGACCGGCCGGCGCCACCACGACGAGCGGGTTGGGCATGAAGGCCGTGGCGCTGAGCGCAAGGTCGGCCGGCGGACGGGACATGATGTAGAGATCGTCGTTGTTCTGACGCAGGCGGTCGATGACGCCGTCGCGGTTGAGCAGCACCATCGAGACGTCCACGCCAGGACGGGACGCGCAGAAAGATCCCAGCAGACGCGGCGCGAAGTATTGGGCGGTGTTGACCATCGAGACCTTGAGCAGACCGCTCTCACCGCCGCGGAGCGCCTGGATGTTCTGCTCGAAGTTGTCCCACTCGACCTGCACGCCGCGCGCCGCCTTAGCGAGTTCGCGACCGGCTTCGGTCAGGAAGACCTTGCGACCGATGACTTCGTAGAGCGGGAGGCCGACGGCTTCCGACAGATCACGCAGATGCACCGAAGCGGTCGGTTGCGTGACATTGGCTTCCTTGGCTGCGCCACTGATGCTGCCGGTGGAGACCAGGGCCCGGAAAAGTTGGAGTTGGCGGAAGGTGACGTTCATAGTTATAATACTATATGTGGTATTTTTAAAATAGCCTTTAACCAATTCAAAGTAAGGCCCAAGGAGTTGGCGATGCAAAAATTACTCGACCCAACCCTGCTCTTTTTCGGGTTCGGCATGTTCGCCGGCTTGGTTCGCTCAAATCTGGAAATTCCCGCCCAGGCGTCCCGGATGCTGTGCCAGATGCTCCTGATTTCGCTGGGTCTGAAGGGGGGCTTCGCCTTGGCCAAGTCCGGCTTCGACCAAAGCGTCCTCACCGATCTGGGCTGCGCCATCCTCCTGGCGACGCTCATCCCCCTCCTCGGCTACTTCCTCCTCCGCAAGTTCCTGCCCCCGTTCGATGCGTTGGGCGTCGCGGCCAGCTTTGGCTCGGTCAGCGCCGTGGCCTTCATCGCCGCGACGCAGCGCATGGAGGACGCCGGACTCGCCTTCGGCGGCCACATGTCCGCCGCGATGGCGATCATGGAATCCCCCGCCATCATCCTGGCGGTGATCGCCGCCGGTTTCCTGCGTAATCAATCCGGCGACGCGGCGGCCAGCGGCATCAAGCCCGGCAAGATCCTGCACGAGTCGCTCACCGACGGCACCCAGATCCTGCTGCTGGGTTCGATGGTCATCGGTTACGTCTCCGCCGAGCCCGGCAAGGCCGTGTTGCAGCCGGTCTTCCTCGACCTGTTCAAGTGTATCCTAGCGTTGTTCCTCTTGGACATGGGCCTGATGGTCGCCCGCAACCTCAGCAAGGTTTCCTGGGGACAAGCCCCGGTGCTCGCTTACGCGGCGATCGCCCCGTTCGCGCACGCCGCGATCGCCCTGCTCTTCTGCCGCTGGTTCTCCATCACCGCCGGCGACGGCGCCTTGCTGATGACGCTCGCCGCCAGCTCATCGTTCATCGCCGTCCCGGCCGTGCTCCGGCTGACGGTGCCGGAAGCCAACCCGTCCTTATATTTCGGCCTCTCGCTCACGATCAACTTCCCGCTGAACCTACTGGTGGGCATCCCGCTCTGGATCGAGCTGGCCCAGCGCTTCCTGAAGCCCTGAATGATGCCTCGGTGCGCCTTCAGCTCAACGCCGCAGCCACCGGGCGACTAATAGCACCAGACCGAGGGCCGCCAGCTGAGCCAGCAGGAAAGGACCGATGTCCGACGGACGGATACCCACGAAAG
>CALPIW020000126.1 GCA_943323725.2 Polynucleobacter meluiroseus
CTTGCCGTCGTGGTCGGCATCCCGTTCCTTGAAGCGAGCGACCCGCGGGTCGGCTTCGGTCTTCGGCGCGGCAGTTGCTGCCTTCTTCGCGGCTTTGGCTTTCTTTCCGCCGGCCTCGCCGCCGAAAGCTTCGGTCTGTTTGATGAAGTATTCGTCGCGGGGCCCTTGGTTGGCATCGAGCAGCGTTTGGAGCTTCGTGCGGGCGGCTTTGGCTTCGGCGGAGAGGTCGGCGTCCTTGAGCGGCCTCTGCTCACGGTCGTCGGCGACGGTATCGAAGAGGCGTCCGTCGGCGTAGAGTTTATAACGGGCTTCGTGCGCGAACTCGTATTGGGCCTTGGGTCCGCCGGAAGGGTTATACCAGAGATAGAGGGCGTCCTTCGGGTTGCCCTTTTCGCCGCGGAGCTGAGGGAGGAAACTGCGGCCATCGAGCTTGAGGTCGGCCGGGAGCGGGACCTGGGCGGCCTCGCAGATCGTCGGGAGCATGTCGGCGGCTTCGATCATGTCGGCACAGACCTTGCCGGAGGCAACCTGGCCGGGCCAGTTGGCGATGCCGGGGACGTGGGTGCCCCAGACGAGGCTGCTGCCCTTGCCGCCGGTGACGTCGCGACCTTTGAAGCGCGAGGGCGTGCCGCCGCCGGTGCCGTTGTCGCCCATGATGACGATGAGCGTATTCTCGCGGAGCTTCAGTTCTTCGAGCTTGGCGACCAGCTTGCCGATGAGCTTGTCCGTGTAGGCCACCATGTCGGGGAAGTGGCCGATCTTTTTGGTGCCATCCTCGGACTTGGCGGTCAGGTAGTCGGGGCTGTCGGGCGTCGCGTCATAGGGCGAGTGCGTCAGCATCATCGGGTAATAGAGGAAGAACGGCTGGTCCTTTTTACGCGTGATGAAGTCGAGGGCGTAGTCATTGACGATGTCGGGTCCGTATTCGTTCTGCTTGAAGTCAACCTGCTTCCCGTTGATCTCGAGGCCGGGGTTACGGTAGCGGCCCGGACGACGGTTCAGCTGCCAGAGGCAGTTCTCTTGGAAGCCGAAGAGGGCGGGGCCTTCGAGCTCGTTACCCAGTTGCCATTTGCCGACCACGCAGGTGGCGTAACCAGCGTCCTTGAAGAAGTGGCCGAAGGTCCGTTGTTTCGAATCGAGGTGTCCGAAGCGGGTGTAGTTACGCTTGTTGTTCAGGCCGGTCATCAGCGCCACACGGGTCGGCGTGCAGAGCGGTTGGGCGTGGGCCTGTTCCAGGCGGACACCCGTCGCGGCGAGCTTGTCCATCACCGGGGTGCGGTAGCTCTCTCCGCCGTTGGCCGTGACGCATTCGTAGCCGAAGTCGTCGATCAGGATGAACACCACATTCGTCTTCGTCGGCGCGGCGAAGGTGAGCCCGGCGATGCAAGTGAGCGAGAAAAGCCGGAGCAGGTTCATGGGGTGAATCAACGGTTCACCGGTGAAGATAGGGCGCTGATGGGCTTGATGCGACTCGGATCTTGGGCGCGGGGGCGCGCCACCCCTGTCGACCATCCGGTCGCGGTCTTCGCTCCGTCAGACGTTACCAATGGCAGGCTTGACCGCCCGCTTCACTGAGCCGATCAGCGGGAGGCCGAAGTGCTCAGGAGCGCATCTTATGGCTATTTCTTCTCAGGGGCCGTCGCTTTGCCGGTCCGAGCCGCGGGTGCGCCGACCTCCTCCAGCTTGCCGAACATGATGCGGTCGGAGGTTCTTTTGTGGTCGCTTTGGGTGACGGTGAACCAGATCGAGCCTTGGTGCTCGTGGAAACTCGGATACTGGAATGAATTCGGCGACTCGAAGCGGTACTTGCGCTCCCAGGTCAGGCCGTCTCGGGAGACGTCCACGTTGAAGACGCTCCGGTCGCAATCCCCGACTTTGGTGTTCTCCTGCCAGCCTAGGTGATAGATCTCACCGAACTTCTCGAACGTGGGCTTCGAGTTGAGCCCGTTCGGGACGAAAGACCTGGGTTGGCCGACGGTCCAGGTCTTGCCGTCCTGGCTGGCGGTGAAGTGGTAGTTTCCCTTCTCGTTGCGGCAGATCGCCATCCAGCTGCCGTCCGGCAGGCGGTTCACGGCCGACTCGCTGAGGTCCTGCGACTGCGGCTCGTTGTAGTGCCCGATGATCTCGAAGGTCGTGAGGTCGTCGTGCAGGACGGCGAGCGCGTTCTGCCTGCCGGGGAAGTTGTTGAGCGCCACGTAGCGCCGGCCGGCGAACTCCTTGAAGGAGTCGAAGATGAAGAGGCCTTGATTGACGGCTTTCCTCGTGAATCCCTGAGCCTTGGCGTCCGCATGGAAATGCCTTGGCTCCATGTCGAACACGCCGGCGGCGGTCTTGAGCTTCGCCTTATGGATGCCTCCCTCGAAAGCCAGCGTCCGCAGGTCGAAATCACGGTACCAGGTGATCGCCTGTTCCTTGGCCGGCTGGCTGCAGAAATAGGTGCGGAGCGTATGCTCGTCCTTACGGATGATGCGCGGCACGAAGCACATCCCTTTGGGCAAGGTCACGTTGTCGAAGGCCTGCTCGGACTTCGCCATCGGGATGGTCTTTTCCAGCCGGCGGGTCTTCAGGTTCACCACCGAGAGGACGCAATACTGCGCCGCCCCTGCGCCGTGGCCCGGTGCCACGTCGTTGTCATGCTCCACGACATAGGCGCGGTCGCCCACGCAGACGAACTCCGCGTCATGCGCCCCTTTCGCCTGGGGTGCGGTGACTTTGATCAGGCCGGCCATCACCTTGTCGCCGGCCGCCTTGGGGTCCCAGTCGGCGGGGAGTAGCTTGGGCGGCTGGGCAGGCTTGCTCAGCTTATCGATGGTCTGCTTCAGGGTTACGGCACCAGAGACATCCTTGCCCGCGGCCACGTCTTCTTCGCGGAACTTGGCCAGCAGGATCTCGCCGGCCCCGTTACGGTCCCGGTCGTAGGTGATCCAGATCAGGCCGTCCCGGTCTTGGACGCCGTCAGGGTAGGACACGCCGCCTCGTTCGTCGAGCAGGAGGCCGTCGTTCCAGGTGGCCCCGTCGTCGGTGGAAAGCTGGGCGGTGAGGTGGCTACGCCCGGTGAACTTATGGTGGTTCACCAAGAGCAGATTACCCGAGGAGAGCCGGCGGATGTAGAAACGCGAACCCGGGCTCTTGATCATGCTGGGATTGCCCTCGCTCCAGGTGCGTCCTTTGTCCGTCGAATGGCTTTGCCAGAGTACGCCGCTGTTGGTCCGGATGAGCATCCAGAGACGGCCGTCCTTCAGTTCGGCGATCATGTTCTCCAACGCCCAGGGCTTTGATTTGACCGCTCCGTGCAGCGTCCAGGTCCGTCCCTCGTCGGTGGAGATGCCGACGCCATGGAGGGTGGGGATCTGTTTCTCGTTATAGCCCGTGCACCAGGCGCGGACGGGTTTTTCCGCCAGCGTCACGGGCATGATCCATTCGCCGGTAGAGAGCACCGTCACCTTGTTCATGCGGAACGTGAAAGGCGCGTCGTACCCGATACGGAATTCCGGGCCCCACTTAGGCTTGGCGGCGTCGGGATCGTCGCAGACTCTGGCCCAGACGTCGTGCTTGGGCAGGTCCTTGTTGCCGCGGTTGAAGACATACCACAGCCGGCCCTTCGGGTCGATCCAGAGGGTGGGGTCGAAACAGCGCGTGCCATCGTTCGTCGGCAGTCCCAAGGCTTCGAGGTTTCCGAAGGTCTTGCCGCCGTCGTCGCTGTAGGAAAGCACCGCCGTATTGTCCGGGGAGGGCTCCTTCGGACCGCCGGTGAACCAGGAGGCATAGACGCGACCCTTCGCGGTGCGTTCGATCCCTGGGATGCCCTGCCAGGTGCGCTGCTTGAGGTCGATGACGACGGGTTCAGCGGCGTGCAGTAAAGCCAGCGGCAAGAGGAGCATCACCAGCAGGAGGGGTAGGGTGTGATTACGCATAAAGGATAAGGCTTTCATCGGGAAGGGGTCTCGGTTGGCGAGATGGGCTTATCAGGGTTGACCAACAGCCAGGCGAACGAACCGGCGAGGCAGACCGCGGCGGCAAAAAGAAATGAAGCGGTCCAGCCGAATCGTTCGGCGATCCAAGGGGTCAGCAGCGCCGTGGTCGCGCCGCCGATCTGCCCGCCCATGTTCATCAGGCCGGACACCGTGCCGGCGGACTTGCCGGCGATATCGGCCGTCACGGACCAAAAAGCGCTTTGGGTCAGGTAGACCGCCCCGGCGCCGCCGGCCAGGACGATACTCGCCAACCGTGCGCTTTCCACCTGCGTCGCGAGGGCGAGGAAGACGGCGGCGAGCATCAGCCCGAAGACCGCCAATCCGCACCGTCCGGCGCGCTGGCCATGATTCCGCGCGATCCGGTCCGCGAGCCATCCGCCCAGCGGAGCACCGCACACCATCGCGATGAACGGCAGCATGCCGTAGAACGCGCTGGATTTAAGGTCGAGACCGCGGACGCGGCTCAGGTAGATGAAGAACCAGGTGAAGAAGATGTAGGTGACGTAACAATAGGAGAAATAGCTCGCGGTGATGGCCCAGACGTTGCGGCTGCGGAGGATCGCACCCCAGCCCAGCGGGCGTTCGTGTTCCTTGTTCGCCGGCGGAAGTCCGGCTTCGATCTCCGCTATCTCCGCGGGGCTGGCGAGCGGATGCGAGCGCGGGTCGTCTCTGATCAGGAGGAACCAGACGAGCCCGACGGCGAGGCCGATGCCGGCGCTGACGTAGAAAGAGCAGTGCCAGCCCCAGCGCTCCAGGATGTGGATGATGAGCGGCGGCGTGACGGCGGCGCCCGCCCCGACGCCGGCGAAGATGATCCCGTTCGCCAGGCCGCGTTCGGCTGAGGGGATCCACGCTGACACGAGTTTGTTCGACGAGGGGAAGAGGACTCCTTCCCCCAGTCCGAGGATGAAACGTGCGCCGATGAGCAAGGCGAGCGAAGATGCCATGCCGGCCGGGACCAAGGCGGTCAGCGTGGTGAACGCGCCCCACCAGATCACGCCCACGGTCATCACCCGATGGGGGCCGAAGCGATCGGCCAGCCAGCCGCCCGGCACCTGGAACAACGCATACCCGAACAGGAAGGCGCTGAAGACCCAGCCGAGCTGCACGTCCGTCAGCCCATGTTCCTTCTGGATGGCCTGGGCGGCGACGGAGATGTTCACACGGTCGAGGTAAGCGACGGCGCTGACCATGAACATCCAGCTGATGAGCACCCAGCGGAGCCGGCCGCGCGTGGCTTTCGCGAGCCAATGGTCAGGAGGGGCGGGATTCATTTCCAGGGAAGGGTTGCGGTTCAGCGTCTCACGCGGCCGGCCGACTCGCCGGAGGCCAATGCCAAGATTTCCGCTCGCGTGCTGAAGTTGACGTCGCCTTCGATGGAGTGGGCGAGGCAAGCGGCGGCGGTCGCGAAGGCGA
>CALPIW020000127.1 GCA_943323725.2 Polynucleobacter meluiroseus
CAGAGGCGGGCCATGTCGTACATCAGGCGGACCTTATCCATGTACTCCTTGGGGCTGCCCGGGTCGAGCGGGGCCGAAGTGGTGGCCACGGGGCGCGGCTTACGCTCCCACTCCTTGGACATCTGCATGCGCTGCTCGAGTTCGCGGACGCTGGTGAAATACTGGTCGAGGCGGTCGCGGTCGCGCGCGCCCATCGTGCGGCGGAGCTCGCCGGCCTGGCCGCCCACGGCGTCCAGGATGCTCTGGCCGAGCTGGAGACGGCGTTCCTGCGCCTTCACTTCGGCCTCGGAGCCGCCCATGAACATCTTGCGGAAGACCTCGGAGGCGCGCTCTTCGGTCGGGATCATCACGCCGCCGGCGGTCCAGGAAAGACTGCGGGAGCCACGCGCGCAGTTCACGCCGAGGGTCATCGACGGGAAGCGCGTGAGGTGGCCGATGCGCTCGGCCATGAACTGGTCGAGGGAGATCGTGTTGCGGAAACCGCCGCTGCTCGGATGCGGGGCCGCGGTCAGGAAG
Organism: Polynucleobacter meluiroseus; assembly: GCA_943323725.2. Taxonomy (GTDB): domain Bacteria; phylum Verrucomicrobiota; class Verrucomicrobiia; order Opitutales; family UBA953; genus UBA953. The sequence goes on from CALPIW020000127.1 coordinate 517, forward strand.
CAGTTGTCGGCCGGGTGGCCGCCGTCGACGTCCGGATGGGAGACGCCGGAGAAGACGCTGAAGTCGTTGCGATGCGTCTGGAGCAGTTCGAGATACGCCGACGGCTTGTAATCCTTCCCCTTGCCCGTCGGGAAGAAGTAGTCCGGGACGAGGCCGAGGTTGTTGCAGATGCCCAGCATGCGCCGGGGCTTGGTGGTCGGCGCCGGGGCCGCCGCGAAGGCCGGGGTCATGGCGTCGAGCATCGGCAGGGCCAGCAGCACGCCGGTGCCGGCCAGGAAGCGGCGACGGGAGACGGAGCGCTTGAACGCGACGAACGGGGCTTGGGAGGAACGGAAAGGGGCCATCGGGGTGGGTTTACTTATTAAGGAAGAGTTCGCTGGTGACAAGTCCGCGGACCAGGTCGCGGACGCCGTAACGGCCCGCCTTGGCCCCGTCGAGGATGGCCTCGACCTTGGCGCGGTCGGCGAAGCCCACCGGCGCGCCGGTGGCGTAGACGGTGAACTGGCCGACCAGGTTGCGGGCCAGCTGACGTTCGTCGGCGGCGACGAGACGCTTGAAATCACGGATATCCTTGAACGCCTTGCCGTCGAGTTCGCCGTAGGTCTCGATCGCCAAGGCATTATGGAAGGCGAAGGCCTGTCCGTTCTTACCGATACCGACCTCGGGCGTCTTGCCATCGAGGGCGCGGTAACGTTCCCGGAAGCCGCCCATGACGTCGAAGCTCTCCAGCGCGAAGCCGGGCGGGTCGATCCGAGTGTGGCACGAAGCGCACGACTCGAGCGTGCGATGCTTCTCCAGCTGCTGACGGATCGTCACGGCCCCCCGGGTGTCCGGCTCGACGGCGGGTACGCTGGGGGGCGGGGGTGGCGGCTTGCGGCCGAGGATGCGCTCCATGACCCAGGCACCGCGGATGACGGGCGAAGTCGTGGTGCCGTTGGCGGTCACCTTGAGCACCGCTACCTGCGTCATGAAACCGCCGCGGACGCTGCCGGCCGGCAACGTCACCTTACGCAACTTCACGCCTTCGACGGGCGGGAGCTGGTAGAGCGCAGCGAGACGCTCGTTGATGAAGACGAAGTCGGACTCGACGATGGCGCGGGCCGGCAGGTTGGCGCGCAGGAGCTCGGCGAAGGTGGCATGGCTCTCGTCGCGGGCCGAGTCCAGCAGATGGTCGTCGAGATAATAATCCGGGTACAGCAAGCTGTCCGGATCGTTCGCGCCGGCCTTACGTAGTTCGAGCCAGTAGTCGGTGAACGATTCGACGAAGCGCTGCGAACGGCTATCGGCGAGCAGACGATCGGTCTGGGCTCGGAGCACGGCGGGGTCGCGCAGCTTCTTCGCATCGGCCAAGGCACGCAGTTCGGCGTCGGGCGGCGAATTCCAGAGGAAGAAACTCAGGCGCGTGGCCAGCGCGTGGTCTTCGAGCGCGCCGGGCGTCTCGCGCAGATAAAGGTAAGAGGGCGAGCACAGCACGGCGGCGTAACCCGAGAGCATCGCCTCGGCGAAGGAGCTGCCCGACTTCAGCGCGCCCTGGATGACCGGCAGGAAACGGATCTCTTCGGCGGCGGAGACGGGGCGACGGTAAGCGGCGCGGACGAAGCGACGGAGCAGGCGCTCGGCGTCAGCGGCCACGTCGCGCGGAGTCACGGCGTAAGGCAAGGCCGCGCCTTTGGGGGTGGCCTTGACCGGCAAGTCATCGAACAGGACCGCATAAGGCGCCGACGGCCATTGGGGGGCGAGGGGGCCCTTCACGTCGATCCAGCGCATGACCAGGCCGGGCTGACCCTCGGGCGTGGCCAGAGGATTCTGCGCCCGGGAGGCGCCGGGACGGGAGCGGAAGAAACGGGTGACGTCGATCTGGATGCTCTCGCCGGCCTTCAGGACGACGTCGAGTTCGGCGACGGTGACGTCCGGACCGAGGTCGATCGTACCGATGCGTCGCAACACGCGCGGAGGCGTGAGCGCGTAGACCGTGACCGGCTCGGAGCGACGGCCCTTGGAGATGTCATCGAGGTCGGGGATCTGCCAGCGCAAGTTGCCCTTGGACTTCGTCTTGCCGGGGCCGACCCAGACCGAGTGGCCGCAGAGCTTGATCAGATAGCGGCCGGCCTGCGGCGCGCGGAAAGTGCCGAAGTTCGGCTCGACCGGCTCATAAGAACCGTGGACGACTCCCACGCCTTCCTCGTCACGCAGGCTGCGGTTGGCCTTGCCCACGGTAGCGGGAGCCTTGCCGGCGCGCACCTCCGGCTGACCTTTGAAACCCAACGTCGGGAACGTCGCGCGTTCGGGCGACTGGTTGAATTCGGAGAACTTCATCTTGCCGACGTAGCTCCCCTGCTGGCGGGCGTAATGGCGGCCGCTCTCGGACTCATCGGGAGCGACGGAGGAGACGAACGCCGATCGCAGGGCCTCTTCGGCGGCGGCGAGGGTGCGCTGCAGCTGGACGTGCGAGACGTCCAAGGCTTCGCCGCTCTTATTATAACGATGGGCTTCGGTGTCCTCCGGCAGCGATTCCTTGATGTCGAGCCACGGCGCCTGGAGCAGGTCGCGGACGGCGTTCTCGTACTCGAAACGATTCATGCGTCGCTCGACCGCACGTCCCTGCGCCGCGATCCGGGCGACGTCCGCACGGAGGAGGCTGGCGGAAAGCGCGCCGAGGTAGGCGGACGTTTCTCCGGCGGCGGGGCGAGCCTTCTTCTTCGGCGGCATCTCGCCGTTGGCGGTGCGGTCGTGGATCTTGACCCAGGCGGCGAAGGACTTCGGATCCTGGAGATCCGACTTCAAGGCGGTCATGTCCAGGCCGCCTTTCTTCGTTTCGGCGTCGTGGCACTCGACGCAGTGCTTCTCCAGGAAAGGCGCCAGCGCCCCGGCGGAACCGAGGGGCAGCAGAAGGAGACCGAGGATGGCGGCGCGGAAAGTCATGCGGAACAGCCATTGAGACAGCGGAACGGACCCCGGGTTGCCAAGGCAATCCGCCGCGGAATGGGCGGTTCTGCTAGGCTTTGAGCCCTAGGCGTCAGGGATTGTGCCCCGGACGACGACCCCCTGCCCTTCGGCATGCTTTCCGTCATCCGTTCCGCCGCGTTGGTCGGTGTCGAGGCCGTCCCGGTCGAGATCGAGGTGAACACCGGCGAGAAGGGCGAACTCGGCCTGTGGCTGGTCGGCCTGCCCGACGCCGCGGTCAAGGAATCCGAGGAGCGCGTGCAGTCGGCCCTGCAGAACAGCGGACTCCGACTGCCGGAGACGCGTACCACCATCAACCTCGCCCCGGGCGACCTGAAGAAAGAAGGCGCCATCTACGACCTGCCGATCGCGCTCGGCATCGCGGCGTCGACCGGCCAGCTCGACCGGGCGTTCCTGCAACACTACCTCATCGCCGGCGAACTCGGCCTAAGCGGCGCGACGCGGCCGGTGCGCGGAGGCGTGGCGATGGCGATTCTCGCCCGCAAGTCGGGCCTGCGCGGCGTCATCCTACCAAGGGCATCGGCGGAAGAAGCCGCGCTCGTCGGCGGCATCGAAGCCATCCCGGCCGACACCCTTGACGGGGCCTTACGCTTCCTGACAGGCGAGAAACAGGTCACCCCGCTCGCGCCCCCGCCCGCCGAAGGCTTCGCGATCGAAGGCCAACCGGATTTCGCCGAAGTCAAAGGCCAGTTGGCGATCCGGCGGGCCGTCGAAGTCGCCGCGGCCGGCGGCCACAATCTGCTGATGATCGGCCCGCCTGGCTCAGGCAAATCCCTCATCGCGAAACGCATCCCGACCATCCTGCCTCGGCCGGACGCGGAGGAGTTCCTCGAAATCCTTGGCGTGCATTCCGCCGCCGGCACGGGAATCAGCGACGGCCGACGCGGTTGGCAGCGGCCGTTCCGCTCGCCGCACCATACCATCAGCGACATCGGATTGATCGGCGGAGGCAGCATTCCCGGACCAGGGGAAGTCTCGCTCGCGCATCTCGGCGTGCTCTTCCTCGACGAGCTGCCGGAGTTCCGTCGCTCGGCGCTCGAGGTGCTCCGTCAGCCGCTCGAAGACGGCCAGGTCACCGTTTCCCGCGCCGCGGCCAAGGTCACCCTGCCCTCGCGGCTGATGCTCGTGGCGGCCATGAACCCGTGCCCCTGCGGGCACCTGGGCGACCGCCGACGCGAGTGCACCTGCTCGCCGATCCAGGTCCGTAAATACCGCGGCAAGATCTCCGGCCCGCTGCTTGATCGGATCGACATCCAGGTCGAAGCGCCGGCGCTCTCGATCGAAGAGCTTCGCGACGCCGCGGCCGGCGAGCCGTCGACGACGATGCGCTCCCGGGTCGAAGCCGCCCGGGCCAGACAACGACAACGGTTCGGCAGCCGGACCGGCGGTTGCAACGCCCTGCTCGGCGGCCGGGAGCTCCGCGAATATTGCGCCCTCGAACGCGCGCAGGGCGACCTGCTCCAGCAGGCGATGGAGAAACTGGGCCTCTCCGCCCGAGCCTACGACCGCATCCTTCGCGTCGCCCGCACGATCGCCGACCTCGCCGAGGCGGACCGCATCGCCACCGCCCATCTCCTGGAGGCCATCCACTATCGTTCACTGGACCGGCAATGAAAACACTCGCCCGGCCATGGGAAAACCCTCCAATGGAGGCCTCCCCATGAAATCCCTGCTCAAGCTCGGGCTCTTCAGCCTGCTCGCCCTCCTGACCCTGCCCCTCGAGGCCGCCGACAAGATCCGCGTCCTCATCCTCGACGGCCGCAACAACCACGACTGGGTCCGTACGACCGAAGCCTGCAAGGCCACCCTCGAGGCCACCGGTCGCTTCACCGTGACCGTCGCCACCGCCCCCGCCGGCTTCGCCAAGGCCAAGCCCGGCCGCCCGAAGCCCGGTGACGCCGCC
>CALPIW020000128.1 GCA_943323725.2 Polynucleobacter meluiroseus
AAGGAACGCATGGGCTTATTTGGAGGTCTTCAGGAAACCTTCGGCGCCCATCCATTCGCCGGCGTTCTTGGTCCAGCCGTCGACCGGTAATTTCGTCTGGCGCGTGCCAAAGCCGTGGCCGCCCTTGGAGTAGATGTGAATCTCCGCCGGGAGGTTCTGGCGCTTGTATTCGATGTAGAGCTTCGCGGCCTCGAGCGGGTTCGCGCCGTCGTTATGGGCGACCACGAAGAAGCAGGGCGGGGCGTCGGCCGGGACGGAGAAGCCTTCGCGGAACTTGGTCTTGTCCTCCTTCTCGAGGAAGCCGCCGCCGTAGACGAAGATCGTGAAGTCCGGTCCGCGCGGATCGTCGACGCCGGGCTTCTGTTCGTAGGTGCGGGGCGTGCGGTCCCACGAGGCGTGGCCGACGAGGTTGGCGCCGGCGGAGAAGCCGATCACGCCGACGCGCTTCGGGTCGATGTTCCATTCCTGGGCGTGGGCACGGACGAGGCCGAGCGAGCGCTGGAGGTCCTGGACGGGGTAGCCGTGCGGCAGGGTCTCATCGGACGTCGGGGTGCGGTAGCGCAGCAGGATGCCCGTGATGCCGATGCTGTTGAGCCACTCGCAGACGCCGGTGCCTTCGTTCTTGGTCGAGAGGAACCAGTACCCGCCGCCCGGACAGACGATGACTGCGGCGCCGTTCGGATTGGCGGCCGGGTAGACCGTGATCGAAGGCTCGTTGATGAACGTCTCATGGCCGGCGTAGCTGCCTTTCGGGCCGATGCGGTCGGTCGTGGCCTTCGACGGCGCGACGCGCTTGCCCGGGACGCCTTCGGGCCACAACGGTAGGACGGTTTCGGCGGCGCCGGCGGTGCTCGCCAAGGCTAGGAGTAAGAGCGTAAGGATGCGCATCGGGGTAAGGCTAGGACAGCACACCCGAACGGATGTGCCAAACAAAGAAGCGGCCGAGGGGCCGCTTCTTAAGACCGATATGGCGAGACGCCTTAGGCGATGGCCTTGACGTAGATCTCGTTGGCCTTCTTCCAGTCGACGACCTTCCAGAAGGCGTCCACGTAGTCGGGGCGGCGGTTCTGATACTTGAGGTAGTAAGCGTGTTCCCAGACGTCGAGGGCGAGGACCGGGGTGCCGTTCACGTCGGCGACGCCCTTCATGAGAGGGCTGTCCTGATTCGGCGTGGAGGTCACGGCGATGGACTTGTCAGCCTTGACGATGAGCCAGGCCCAGCCGGAACCGAAGCGGGTGGTCGCAGCGGCCTTGAAGGCAGCCTTGAGGCCCTTCTCGCCTTCGAGACCACCGAAAGCCTTCTGGATGGCTTCGCCGAGGGCGCCGACGGGTTCGCCGCCACCGTTCGGGGAGATGATGTTCCAGAAGAAGGTGTGGTTGGCGTGGCCGCCGGCGTTGTTGCGGACCGCGGTGCGGATGGACTCAGGGACCTTGGAGAGGTCGGCGATGAGTTCGTTGACGTCAGCCGGAGCGGCGAAGCCGGCTTCCTTGGCGAGGGCGGCGTTCACGTTGGTGACGTAAGCGTTGTGGTGCTTGCCGTGGTGGATTTCCATCGTCGCCTGGTCGATGTGCGGCTCGAGGGCGGCGTGAGGATAGGGCAGGGGGGCGAGGGTGTAGCTCATGGTTTTGGTGGAAGAGGTCTGGGCGGAAAGGGAAGAGGCTCCGAGCGCGGCGGCGGCGAGGGAGGCTTTGCCGATGAAATCGCGACGATGCATGGGGTGAGAGTAGGGAGTCTCGAGTTTGGAGTATAGGACTATATTCCGGCCGACAGGGAAAGAGGTTGCGGAAAGCCTGACGGGGTCAAGCCGAGGCGGCGGAATCGCGGCCCCGCTTCATGTTGAAATAGGCCTGCAGGATCTCGCGGCAGGGGGCTTCAAGCACGCCCGAGGTGACTTGGACGCGGTGATTGAGCTTCGGCAGGCTGTGGAGTTCGACCGCGCCGCCCATGCAGCCCATCTTGGGGTCGCCCCAGGCGTACACCACGCGGTTGAGTCGGCTCATGATCGTGGCGCCGGAGCACATCGGGCAGGGCTCCTTGGTGACGTAAAGGTTACACTCGTTGAGGCGCCAGTCGCCGATCTTCTTGGCGGCTTGCGTGATGGCCAGCATCTCGGCGTGGGCGGTCGGATCGTTGGCGCGTTCGACCTCGTTGTGGGCTGCGGCGATGATCTCGCCGCCACGCTCGATGATCGCGCCGATCGGGACTTCATCGATGCGCCAGGCGTCGACGGCCAAGTTGAAGGCCAGGGCCATGTAGAAGGCGTCGTCCCGGTTCAGCTGGGAGGGGCGCATCTTCTCGAAGGGGCAGATGAGCCCGGGCCGGGGGGTCGAGGCGTCGCCTTCCATGGGGGCAGGATTGCCCTGATGAGCCTCATGGCAAGAGGGGAGGCGGGCCTCGTTAAGGGTGATTGACTCCCCTGATGGTTGGGGATGCACTGCCCCCACTAAGGCATGGCTGAAGAACCCGTTATCGAACTCGAAGGCAAGATCCTGCAGGTGCTTCCTGGCACCATGTTCCGGATCGAGCTCCCCAACAAGCACGTGGTGCTGGGACGCATCTCCGGCCGCCTCCGCAAGAACTTCATCCGCATCAACCCGGGCGACCGCGTGAAGGTCGAGATGACCCCTTCGGACCTGACGACTGCGCGCATCATCTTCCGTCTGCGTGACACCGCTCCGCGTCCGGCGATGCCGCCGCCCAAGCGCCGTTACTAAGCCTCCTGAAGACCCGGTTATGCCGGGTTTTTTATTGCGAAGGGGAGGGGGCTAATTCAGTCATGTTGACTTAATAACCCCTCAATCACCATGGCCATCTACAACAGCGTCCTCGACACCATCGGTCACACCCCGCTCGTCCGTCTGAACAAGGTCACCGAAGGCCTGCACGCCGAAGTCCTCGTGAAGCTCGAGTTCTTCAATCCGCTCTCGAGCGTCAAGGACCGCATCGGCCGCGCGATGGTCGACGCCGCCGAGCGCGACGGCCGCCTGAAGCCGGGTGGCACCATCGTCGAGCCGACCTCCGGTAACACCGGCATCGCCCTGGCCTTCGTCGCCGCCGCCCGCGGTTACCGCTGCATCCTCACGATGCCGGAGACCATGTCCATCGAGCGCCGCGTCCTGCTCCGCCTCCTCGGCGCTGAGATCGTCCTGACCCCCGGCGCCAAGGGTATGCGTGGCGCCATCGAGCGGGCCACGCAGCTCCGCGACGAGATCGGCGCGAACGCCTTCATGCCGATGCAGTTCGACAACCCGGCCAACCCGGAAGTGCATCGTCGCACTACCGCCGTCGAGATCTGGGAAGATACCGAAGGCAAGGTCGACGCCATTGTTTCCGGCGTCGGCACGGGCGGCACCATCACGGGCATCGCTTCCGTGATCAAGGGTAAGAACCCCAAGTTCCGCGCCATCGCTGTCGAGCCCGCCGCTTCTCCGGTCATCACCCAGACCATGGCCGGCCAGCCCGTCCAGCCTGCGCCCCATAAGATCCAGGGCATCGGCGCCGGCTTCGTCCCGAAGAACTGCGACGTCTCCCTGATCGACGAAGTCCTACTGGTGACCAACGAAGACGCCTTCGCCATGGCCCAGGAAGTCTCCATCCGTGAAGGCCTCGCCGTCGGTATCTCTGCGGGTGCCAATATCTGGGCCGCCCTTCAGCTCGCCAAGCGTCCGGAATATGCCGGCAAGCGCATCGTCACGATCGCCTGCTCGCCGTCCGAGCGTTACCTCTCGACCGCTCTGGCCGAGAAGGTCCGCGCCGAAGTCACCGCCCTGACCGCCTCGTAAGCCGAGGTCCCGGTTCGTCCCGAAGGCCCGTGTCGCAAGACCCGGGCCTTTTTGTTGGGTCACTAAAGAGGGCTGAATCGATGGCTGCGTAGATGGCTGAATCGATGACAGATCGGGGCCCCAGCCAATCATCCGGTCTCCGGTTTCCCTTTGAGTTATGCAGCTTTGCCTTGAGGTAGGGGCAGCACCGCGTGCTGCCCTAGGTTTAACTGATGCTTTCTCCTTGAAGCCTTTCCCTGATAAGTGAACATCCGTTCACTTATGCTGGACATGCGTACTTTGCAGGGTTTCGAGGCCCGGCGGCCGTTGGCCCTGCCGTTGCTCGGCACCCGCGCGGTCGCGGGGTTCCCGTCGCCGGCCGACGACCACATGGAGCGTCGCCTCGACCTCAACGAGCATCTGGTCCGTAACCCGATCTCGACTTTCTTCCTGCGCGTCGACGGCGACTCGATGTCGGGCGCCGGCATCCTCCCCGGCGACCTCATCGTCGTCGACAAGGCTCCGTCGCCGCGCGCGGGTACGATCGTGGTCGCGGAGGTCGGTGGTGAGTTCACGGTCAAGCACCTGGAGCGTGACCACGCGGGCGCCTGGAGTCTGCGGGCTGACAGCCCGCGCTGGCCAGGCTGGTCATTGCCTTTCACACCTGAACGCCGTATCTGGGGGACAGTGGTCGCCGTCGTGCGCCGCTGCTGACGCCATGCTCCGCGCCCTTGCCGACTGCAATAACTTCTACGCCTCCTGCGAGCGCGCGCTGGACCCATCGTTGATCGGCGTGCCGATCGTGGTGCTGTCGAACAACGACGGCTGCGTGGTCGCGCGTTCCTCCGAAGCCAAGGCGCTGGGCATTCCGATGGGCGCGCCCTATTTCGAGGTGCGTCGCACCTGCGAAGCCCATGGCGTCCGCATCTTCTCGTCCAACTTCTCGGTCTACGGCGATTTCTCGGAACGCGTCATGGCCGCCCTCGGCGAGCAGGCGCGCGACCTCGAGATCTATTCGGTCGACGAAGCTTTCCTCGGCTTTCCCGACATGCCCGATACGGATGCGAAGGCCTTGGGGCTACGTATCCGGGCCGACGTGCTGAAGCGCACGGGCATCCCGATCTCGCTGGGGATGGCCCCGACGAAGGTGCTGTGCAAACTGGCCAACGAGCGGGCCAAGGCCGATAAGGCCAGTGGCGGCGTGATCGTCGTCCCGGCCTCGGTCGAAGGCCGCACGGCCTTCCTGCGCGGCGTCGAAGCGGAGGACGTCTGGGGCGTCGGCCCGGGCCTGGCGGCCCGCCTGCGCTCGCACGGCATCCTTTCGGCCATCGACCTCGCGGAAGCCGATCCGGGTTTCATCCGCCGCATCGCCGGCGTGGTCGGCGAACGTCTCGCCCTCGAGCTGCGCGACATCTCCTGCCACGATATCGTCGAGGACGCCGGTCCGCGGAAAAGCGTGCTGGTCTCGCGTTCCTTCGGCCGCCCCATCACCGACGCGTTCGAACTCTCCGAAGCCATCGCCGCGCACGCCGCGCGCGCCGCGGAGAAGCTGCGCGAGGACGGGATGCTCGCTTCCTCGATCGTCATCTTCATCCGTACCAATCAGCACCGGATCG
>CALPIW020000129.1 GCA_943323725.2 Polynucleobacter meluiroseus
ACAACCTCTGGAACCCCCGGCTGATCGTTGCCATGCCAGACCATGTCCACCTCATCGCCGACATCCCACGGACCGTAGGAATCGGCCGCTCAATCCGCCTCTACAAAGCAAAGACTGCGCATGCGGGCCAGATCAAGTGGCAAAGGTCAGCCTTCGATCATCGGATCAGAAACGCTTCAGCCGTGCGCGCCAAATGGCACTATGTGCTGATGAATCCAGTCAGGGCAAAACTATGCCAAACTCCTGAAGGATGGCCGTACACGAAAATCTGGCCGAGAAACAGTTCGCCACAGGGCGAACATAGGTAGGGGCGCGATTCATCGCGCCCTCTCTCATGGAGGGCGTGGTAAAGCCACGCCCCTACCTTCGGCCGCCCTGTCGCGGCCTTATTTGGCCGTCGGCACGTAGCCGTGGATGGTGACGGCGAGCTTCTCGGTCGTGGGCTCGATGGTCCGTTTGGCGACGACCTTGCCACCGACCATGACGGCGAACTTGGTCGGCTGGCTGGCGGCAGGCACGTTGACGTGGAACTTGTTCATGTGCTTCGCGTCGATGCGTCGGTCCGCGAGGCGGAAGCGCAGGATGCCAGCCTTGGTCTCCACGACGAGCTGGCAGTCCGTCGGCTTCACCTGGGCGCTCTCCTCCGCATAGCAGAATCCAAGCGAGCCATGCAGGGCCGGATAGGCGTAACCGGGCAAGGTCGCGGCAGGGTCGTAATAACCGAGCAACGTGACCACCGCGGCGCCGAACGTCTGCGGCTTACGTTCCAAGGAACCCTCGTCACCCTTACCCTCCTGCCAAATCTTGCCATCGGAGACATAAGACTTGGCGAAACCACGCGAGACCGTGACCTCCTCGCCGTTGATCAGAAGCACGGAGTTATAGCCGGCGTCATGGGCAATCGAAACGGAACGACCTTTGTTGGCGACGGAGGCCGCCGGCAGCGGGATCTCCTTCGTCCAGTTGCCATCGCCCATGGCGACTTCGACGCGTTCATACTCGGACAGCAGCTTCGCGAGACTCACCTCGCTGAGCCCCTTGATCGGCGCGCTGATCGAGCGACCCACCGAGAGCCGATGCGAGAACGGCTCCATCTTCGCGGTCGACTCGTTCCACTTGCTGAAGCCGGTCGGCGAAAGCGGATCGAAGACCGCCTTGGACTCGAGGAACTTCTGGATGATCGCCGCGGTATTCGGCGTGTAGAGCGTGAAGCGGTTGAAGGAGGAGAATGGCGCGCCGCCGGCCATCGCGTCGAAACCGTAGCTCCGGCCGTCGAAGGGCGGCTGCGACTGTCCCTCCAGCGCGGCGTCCTTGCCGGTCCGGAGCGGCGAGAAGTTAGGGAGGAAGCGACGCTTGTCGGCGTCCCAACCCCAGGTCGAGTTGATCTGATCGGCCGGGCGATGGACGGATCCCTTGAAGCCGTCGACGTAATGGCCGAGGCCATAGTTATGGCCGACTTCGTGGCTGAACTCGTTACCCAGAGAGTTATCGAGCGTCACCATGCCATTGCCGCCTGAGCCGCCGTGGACCTGCACGCCATTGGAGTAGACGCCGCGGCTGTTGTGGGCCGTGAGCTGGGCGACCGCGTAAGGGTGGCTTTTCTCGCCGGCGCCGGCGGTGCTGTGCAGCCCGTAGTTGGCGTTATCGATGCCATGTGAGACCAGCTCCTTGCCGATGTGCTGACGCATCGCGCCCTCATGCCAGCCGCCCTTGCTCGGATCGACTTCCTTGAGCAGTACGCCCGTGGGCAGCATGACTTCCTTGAGATGCAGCGGGGCGTACTGGCTGACGATGAGCCGGCTCACCGGCGCGGTCTGGAAATACTCGCGATGCGCTTCGGGGTCCTTGGCGAAACCGAACGCGCCGCGAGGGGTCGTCAGGAAACCTAGGTCAATCGTATGCAGCAGGAGCTGCGTCGGCGCACCGATGTCGAGCGCCGCCAGTTCACCTTCGTCGCGGCCCTTGCGGAAGCGCAGACGCAGACCGGCTCGCAGCCATTCCGCCGGCAGGTCCGCGCTCCAGGCGTCGAGGGCGTAGGTCAGGCGATTATTATCCAGATCACCTTCGCGGAACCAGCGACCGCTGACGCTCTTGAAGATCACGCTCTGACCGCGACTGATGCTGACGTTGCCGGCTCCAAAATGGATCGTCGAACCGTAGCCCGCCCCGGCTTCGACCCGGACCATCTTACCCTCGAGGCCTTTGGCCGGAGGCAGATGGATGTCGCGGACCCAGCGTCCGTCGGCGGTCTCGATACGGACGAGCGCATTACCACGCAGCTGCTGCAGGACGGCGGCTCCGTTCATCTCTGCCAGTTTAGCGACCGTGGCAGGATCAGCGATGACGCCGACCTTCCCGGCGGGCGGGGTGAAATCGATGCCCTTCACCGGGGTGCCGTCCACGAAGTAGGCCGTCTTCGGCAGCTGCTGCGGCGGATTCAGCGTAAGGGTGCCGAGTTCCTTGCCGGCGCCATCGATGGCGGTGAGCACGACCGGGTCATTGAAAGCGATCGGCGCCGAATCCACGCGCACCGGGCGGACCATCACGAGCGTCTTGCGCAGACTGATCAGGCGCGGCTGACGATCATCCTCCCGAGGATGCGACGGGATGACCTGGCTCTGCGCGAAGAGGACCTGCGCCGCGAAAGATCCTTTGAGGTCGTTCTTCGGAACCGTGGCGTTGAAAACCAAGGCGGGCTCCGCGGCCGTCGGGGCGGCCAGCAGTTCCATGGAAAGACCGGCGGCAAACAGACCGGCCAAGATGAGGAAACGGGAAGGCATGACGGGGGATGCTTGAAAGAAAACGGATGGCCTTACTCATCAGCAAGGACGGAGGCCCCCTTTATTCGGCCGTTTCCGCTCACCTGAGCCTGACCCGGTGTCAAAGGGCGGCAGCTCTCATCGTTTATCTCCTATCATATCCTTCATCCCTCATCTGTTCACTTCAGGGAACTTCCGTCCCTCATATCGCTCCAATTCGGTGGACAGCGGGGGGCGGTTTAAGCAATTCTGCCGACCCCTGCCCCGCCCAACTTCATTTCCTATCATATGAAACCCCTGACCCGCACCTCCTTGTCACTGGCCTTGGCGCTAGCGGCCCTCACCGGCCTCGCCCAGGACGCCGCCAAGAAGCCCGAGGCCAAAGCACTCCCGAAGTGGGAAGCGATGGACTACGGCCGCTTCCTGTCGGCCTCGATCGACAACACCCAAGGCAAGAGCCCCTTCGACCAGAAGGGCTGTGCCGCGAACAAGGCCGTCCTCGTCAACCTCGGCAACCGCGAAGCCGGTTACGCCTTCGACACCGACACCCTTCGCGCCGCCGGCGCCTGGACGGGCGGCTGGATGCAGACCAAGGGCGTCGCCTTCGACGGCAAGCACGGCCCCAACCCCGGACCGGCCGTCGGCGCCAAGGTCTACTTCGAAACCAACCCTGGCCCCGGCTGGAGCTTCAACGGCACCTTCAACGAGACCCGCACCCTGCCCAAGGGACCGGAAGGCGTGATGTCCAAGATCCCGCTCGGCCCGCTCCCGCGCGAGCACGCTAAGTATCAGGGCCTCTACCTGCACGGCGACCGCGTCGTCTTCGCCTATTCCGTCGGCGGCGCCGAAGTGCTCGAATCCGCCGAAATGGAAAAAGTCGGCGACACCTTCGTCCTCTCCCGCTCCTTCACCGTCGTGAAGGGTGAGCTCGACGCCTCCGTCCGCCTGCTCGACCTGCCGTACGGCGGCAAGGTCGACCTGGTCGACGGCGCCAACGCGATCGTCCGCATGGAAATCCCCCTCCCGGCCGAACAGCCCGGCAAGAAGGCCGACCCGAAGGCCAAGGCCAAGACCACCAAGGCCGCCAAGAACGCTCCCGCCATCGTGAAGCCCGCCGACGAGCTCACCACCGTGACCGTCAATGGCCTGCCGAACGGCTCGATCCTGAGCAACAAGGGCAACTTCCTCGCGCTCAAGCTCGCCAAGGTCGCCGCCGGCACCTCCTTCAAGGTCTCCTTCGCCCACGGCGCGATCAACGCCGGCGACGTGCTCCGCAAGGTGACCTCTCGGGTCGCCGTCGCCACCGACCTCCGCACCTTCACGAAGGGCGGCCCAGCCCACTGGACGCAGGAAGTCGTCACCGAAGGTACGCTCGGCGAAACCGACCAGGCCAAGCAGATCGAGACCCTCAAGGGCCGCATCGAAGGCGAGGCCGACGCCGCGCAGAAGCAGTCGCTCAAGGACCAGCTCGCCGAACTCCAGGCCGCCCCCTACCTCGTCGACACCGTCACCGTCCCCGCCGAGAACCCCTACAACTCCTGGATCCGCGTCGGCGCGATCGACTTCTTCCAGGACGGCCGCATCGCCTTCTCCACCTGGAGCGGCGACGTCTGGGTCGGCAAGTTCGCCGACGACAAGCTCAGCAAGATCACCTGGCGCCGCTACGCCACCGGCATCTTCCACGGCCTCGGCCTGAAGATCGTCAACGAGCAGATCTACGTCCTCGGCCGCGACCAGATCACGCTGCTCCACGACTTCAACAAGGACGGCGAAGCCGACTTCTACCAGAACTTCAACAATGACGTCCAGGTCACCTCGAACTTCCACGAATTCATGTTCGACCTGCAGACGGACGCGCAGGGCAACTTCTACTTCCTCAAGGGCGGACCCGTGAATCCGGGAGGCCGCGGCTGGGGTCCCCTCAGCGACCACCATGGTTGCATCTTCAAGGTCTCGGCCGACGGCCAGAAGTTCGAAGTCTACGCCACCGGCATCCGCGCCCCCAACGGCATGGGCGTCGGTCCCAACGGCGAAGTCTCCAGCGGCGACAACCAGGGCACCTGGGTCCCCGTCGACTACATCCACTTCTCGAAGCCCGGCGAGTTCATCGAGGTCCCGGACCTCGCGCACCGCACCCCGGCGCCGACGAAGTACAGCCCGCACCTCTGCTGGGTCCCTTACGACGTCGACAACTCCAATGGCGGCCAGATCTGGGTGCCTGCCAACAAGGGCAAGTGGGGTCCCTTCGAAGGCCGCATGCTCTACCTCTCCTACGGCAAGTCCTCGCTCTTCGCGGTCCTCCAGGAACGCGTCGGCGACGTCGCCCAGGGCGGCGTGGTGAAGTTCCCGCTCAAGTTCGCCACCGGCCTGATGCGCTCGCGCTTCAACCCGGTCGACGGACAGCTCTACGTCGCGGGCCTCAAGGGTTGGCAGACCAACGGCGTGAAGGACGGCGCCATCCAGCGCGTGCGCTACACCGGCAAGTCCGTCACGATGCCTGAGTCCCTGCACGTCTCCAAGAAGGGCATCACCGTCCGCTTCACCGGCGCGCTCGACAAGAAGTCGGCGTCCGACGCCCAGAACTGGTCCCTCGAGCAGTACAACTACCTCTACT
>CALPIW020000130.1 GCA_943323725.2 Polynucleobacter meluiroseus
GCCGACCGGTTCCCAGACGCCGTCCGGCTGGTAGGGGCGCACGCCCTTGCCGCCCATGCGGGGGCTGAGCAGGCCGGAGACGAACAGCGCCTGGTCGCGGATGACCTCGGCGTCGAGGCGATGGCGCGGGCCGCGGGCGAGCAGACGGTTCTCGGGATCCTTGGTCAGGAGTTCCGGCGAGGCCGCGGCGGAGCGACGGTAGGCGGCGCTGGAGACGAGCAGGCGCACGAGACGCTTGATGTCCCAGCCGGACTCGCGGAATTCCACCGCCAACCAGTCCAGCAGCTCGGGGTGGCTGGGCGAATCGCCCTGCGAGCCGAAGTCACCGCTGGTCTTGACCAAGCCGTAGCCGAAGAACTGCTGCCAGTATCGATTGACCGTCACGCGGGTCGTCAGCGGATTGGCGGGGGAGAGGAGCCAGGCGGCGAGGTCGCGGCGATCATAGGTGTCCTTCTTGGGCAGCGGATGGAAGGCCGCGGGAACGCCGCGGGAGACCGCTTCGCCGGGCTTGTCGTATTGGCCGCGGACCATCACATGCGCCTGACGCGGTTGCGGCAGGTCGGCCATGACCAACGTGGCGGGAATCTGGTCGGTCAGGGCCTTCTTTCGGGATTCCTCCGCGAGCTTCTCGGCGCGCATGCCGTCTAGCTTCTCCCGGCCGCCTTGGAATTCGTTCTCCATCCACCAATCGAACAGACGCTTGCGCTCGGCGTCGGTCCATTGGGCGGCCTTCTTGCCACGCACGAGGTTCTGGAGGTCGCCGGGCAGTTCGGCCACGCGGGAGCCTTGTTTCTTCTCCGACCAGACCTTGAAGGACCACTGGATATCCTTGGCCTCTTCAATGCGGTGGCTCACGGCCAGACGATCCCAATAGACCGTGCCGTCGAACTGCGTGAAGGCGAAGCCATCGACCTTCATGCCCGGCTTCAGGCCGAGCTTGGCGATGTCGACCTTGAGCTGCGTCCATTTGCCAGCCTCAGGTAGCTTGCCCATGTTCACTTTCTCGGACGTACGCACCTTGCCGAAGGGGATGGCGCCTTCCTCGCCCCAGAAGGCGCGGTGATTCCAGCCGCCGACGTGGAACTGGAGCATGATCGACTTGGGCAGGTTCGTCGGGTCGAGGTAGGTCCAGACGGTGATGACGCCGTTGGGCGGGATGACGAAGGCCGCCCCGTTGGCGAAGAAGTCCTGGGCGACGCCCTTGGCCGTGCGCTTCAAGGCCCGCTTGCCGCTATGCACCGGGCCTTGGCTGGCTTCGACGAAGGTCGTCGGTTCGCCGGAGGATTCGACCTTGGCCTTCGCCGGGAATGCGTCCTCGAACCAGACGGTCTCGCCCGTGCGCACGGGCGGCGGCGGGGTGAGCGTCGCCGGGTCGACGTACTTGAAGGAAGCAATCGCCTCGCGGATGGCCTGTTGCTTCGCCGCGATGAGGCGGTCGAACTCGGCCATGCTCTTCTCCTGCTCGGGCGTAGAAAGCTGGAGGACCGGCGGGGTGAGCAGGATGTTGCCGTCGAAGCCCGGGTCGGCCGCGCTGTAGAAGAACGAGTAAAGCGAGTAGAACTCCTTGGTCGTGACCGGGTCGAACTTATGGTCATGGCAGACCGCGCAGCCGGCGGTCAGTCCCATCCATACGCCCATGGTGGTGTCGGTGCGATCGACGGCGTAGCGGAAGAGGAGTTCGTCGTTGATCGAGCCGCCTTCGCTGGTGGTGACGTTGCAGCGATTGAAGCCGCTGGCGACCCGCTGCTCGCGGGTGGCGTTGGGCTGGAGGTCGCCCGCGAGCTGCCAGGTGGTGAAGACGTCGAAGGGCAGGTTATCGTTGAAGGCCTTCACGACCCAGTCGCGGTAGGGCCACATGCTGCGCTCGTTGTCGAGGTGCAGGCCGTGCGTGTCGGCATAGCGGGCGGCGTCAAGCCAGCCGCGGGCCATGTGTTCGCCATAGCGCGAAGAAGCCAGAAGGCGTTCGACGACCTGGTCGTAGGCCTGCGGAGAAGGGTCGGCGAGGAAGGCGTCGACCTCGGCCGGCGTCGGCGGCAGGCCGGTCAGGTCGAGCGTCACGCGGCGGAGCAGGCGGGCCTTGTCGGCTTCGGGGGCGGGCGGCAGGCCTTGGGCGGAAAGTTCGGCGTGCAGGAACGCGTCGATCGGCGAGGTGCCGGCCGCGGCGGCGGGCACGGCTGGACGCACCGGGGGCTCGAAACTCCAGTGCTTACGGTAGGGCGCGCCTTCGGCGATCCAGCGGCGCAGGGTATCGATCTGGGCCTGCGTGAGCTTCTTGTGCGATTCCGGCGGCGGCATCACTTCCTCGGGGTCTTTCGTGAGGAGGCGCTTGATCAGTTCGCTGCCATCGGGGTCGCCCGGCTTGATCGCCTGCACGCCGTCGTTGATCGCGGTGGCGCCTTCCGAGGTGTCGAGGCGGAGGTCGGCCTTGCGCTTCTTGGCGTCGAAGCCGTGGCAGGCGAAACAGTTGTCGGACAGGATCGGGCGGATGTCCCGGTTGAAGTCGAGCTTCGGGGCGGCCTCGGCGGCGAGGGCGGCGAAGGTCAGGAGCAGCAGGGTCGGGCGCATGGTCTACTTGGCGGATTCGAAGGAAAGGAGGGCTTCGGCGTAGCGACGCCCGATCTCGAGCGTACCGGCCGCGGTGAAGTGCGTGTGCGAAGGCGGGAGGGTCTCGGCGCCGGCGGTGTCGACATAGCGGGCGCGGGGCAGGGCGGCGGCGACTGCCTGCTGGGCGGCGATGACCTTGGGCATGAAGGCGTTCTTGCCATTGCCGAAGCGGGTGTTGACGCCGAGGAGCAGGATCAGGTCCGGCGCGTCGAGTTCGGTGCGGAGGCTTTTCAGCATCGCCGAGAGATTGGCCACGTAGGCCGGGGCGTCCTTGGCGTTGGCATCGCTCTCGCCTTGCACCCAGACGAAGCCACGCGGGCGCAGGGTGACGTCCTTCGCTTTCGCGGAAGCGATCGCAGCCTTGGCCTCGTCGATCATCGCGCGATAGCAGGCGTCGGCCTGACCGGGCAGTCCGACGTTCCAATCGGCGGCGACGGACGTACCGCTGAAGGCCGTCTTGATGACCGCGAGCGGTCGGGACTCTTTCGTCGCCAGCGTGCGCACCATCCCGATCTCGGGTCCGAACCCGCCCTTGGTCTTCAGGTTGAAGTTGCCGTATTGGCGGGCGACCTTTTTGCCGTCGACGGCGGGCTTGGCGGGAGTGCGCGGTTGGAATTGCAGGGTCGTCCACTGCCGGGCGCTCGTGCCGTCGAACTCATCGGGAGGCGGATCGCCCACGCGCCACCAGAACATCGTGGCGGCGTCCTTCGGGTCAGCCGGCAGTTCTTCCGCATAGGCGTCGTAACCGACCGCGTTGGACTGCCCGGCGACCAAAATCAGGTCGCGGGTTTCGGTGGCGAATACCAGGCCGTGCAGGAGCAGGGCCAGGCCTAGGGGGAGGCGGCGGAACATGGGGTACCTTTGGGTAACCCGCCTGCCCCCGGAGTTCCACCTTTTCCTCCCGCCTAGGCCTTCATTTACCCTCTTTTAGGAGGAACTCGACCAGCTCCGGGCAGGCGAAGAAAGACGGTCCGACCTTGTGGCCTTCGCCGGGGACGATCTTGACCGTGAATTTGCCCCCGAGGGCCTCGTAACGCGCCTTAAGCAGCAGGGTGTTATCCTGGTGCGGGACGACCACGTCGTTGTCGCCATGGACGGCGAACATCGGGACCTTCGCGGCCGCGAGGCCGGCGAGGTTGTCAGGCGGATTAAACTCCTTGAGGCGGGTCGTGAGTTCGGCTTCGGTCAGGCCGAAGTCAGCGAGCGTCTGGGCCTTCGAGTTCTTGAGGGGCCAGCTGGCGAGGTTGCAGACCGGGTAGATGCCGATCCAGGCCTTCACCTTATCCGGATTCCGGAACGCCCAGGTGAGCGTCATCATGCCGCCGCGGCTCTGGCCGAGCAGGATCGGCTTGGACGAATAGCCGCGCTTGACCATCTCGTCGTAAAACTTGGTGAACTGCGCCGCGCTTTTCGGGGCGCCGCGGACTTCGCCGAGGTCGTAGCCGGCGATGGCGATGCCGGCCTGCTGGCAGGCGTCGGCGTAGAGCTTATGCTGGACGATCGAGACGCCGCCCTTGAGCGCGGGCGCATACCATAGCCAGGGTTTCCCTTCCGCCGGCTTGGACGCCGGGTGGATCACGGCCTTATGCCCGTCGACCTCGAAGGTCTCCGCCGCGAACAGCGAGGGGGCGAGGAGATGGAGGACTAACAGCGCAGCGAGACGACGGAGGGGCATGCGCTTGGATATGATGATTTACTCCAGCTTTCCGAACATAATCCGGTCCGTGCTGCCGCCTTTACCCTGCGTCACGGTGAACCAGATCGAGCCTTCGTGCTGGCGGAAGGTGGGGTATTGGAAGCATTCGATAGCTTCGAACCGATACTTGCGCTCCCAGGTCTTGCCGTCGCGGGAGACGTCCAGGTTGAAGTTATACCTGCCGGCCCCGTGTCCGTCCACGATCTTGGAGGCTTCCTGCCAGCCTAGGTAGTAGATGCCGTTGAACTTATCGAAGGTCGGCTTGGAGTTGCTGCCTTTGCTGACGAAGGGACGTTCCTCGCCGCGGGTCCAGGTCTTGCCGTCGGCGCTGGTGACGAACCGGTAATTGCGATTGCCGCTCTCGCTCCGACAGATCGCCATCCAAGTCCCGTCCGGCAGCCGGTTGGCGGAGGACTCGGTGAGGCGGACTTCGGCGGGTTCATTGTAATGCCCGATAATCTCGATCGTGTCGCGGGCCTCGTTGAGGGTGGCTAAGGCGTTCTGCGCGCCGGGGAAGTTATTGATCGCGAGGATGGTGCGTCCGTCGATCTGCTTGAAGGCGTCCAGCAGGTAGAGGCCGAAGGCCTTGGCCGGCTCCTTGAACCCTTGCTTCGCGGCATCCGCATGGAAGTAGCGGGGCTCCATATCGAAGACCCCGTCGGCGGTCCTCAGTTTCACTCTGTGGATGTCGGGAGAGAAAGCCTGCGCGCGAAGATCGAAATCCCGATACCAGGTCTGCGACTGGCGACGGCCGCTCTGGTCTTCGCAGGCGAAGTAGCAACGCAGGGTATGCTCGTCGAGGCGGATGACGCGGGGTACGAAGCAGGCGCCGGAGGGAATCCTCGCGTTGGCGAAGGCTTCGGCGGACTTGGCCATCGGGACGACCCGCTCGACCGTCATCGACCTCAAGTTGACGACCGTCAGGACGCAGTACTGCGCGTTGCCGGCCCCATGGCCGGGTTTGATGTCGTTGTCGTGTTCGACCACGTAGGCGCGATCTTCGACGAGCGCGAGGTCGGCATCGTGCGCGCCTTTGACCTGGGCGGCGCTGACCTTGATCATCCC
>CALPIW020000131.1 GCA_943323725.2 Polynucleobacter meluiroseus
GACGAGCGTATACCTCGATGACTTCGTCAAAGACCGCCACCGCCGGGAGGACAAGGCTTTCGTCGGTCGGCCGGCGATGTCCGACGAGGAATTGAAGTCCATGCGCGCCCAGCTCGCCAAGGTCGGCCGCCCGATGGAAGTCTGGACGACCCTCTACGCCTACGACCTCGACCCGCAGCACCCCGACTACACCCATTGCGCACCGCCGCTCGTCGACTCGCTGAAGCACTTCGACGTCATCGTACTGTGGACCTGGAAGAGCGACGACCTCAAGGACCTCGAGAAGAACCTCGCGCGCCTCGAAGCCGCGAAGCCTAAGGACACCAAGATCGCCCTCGGCCTCTACCTCTGGGATTACACCGGCGTGGACGAGACCAAGAAAGCCGACCCGACGTACCGCTTCGGCAAGCCGACGCCGCTCGACCTGATGGAACTCCAGTGCGGCCTCGGACTCAAGTGGCTGAAGGAAGGCCGCGTCCGCGACTTGGTGATCCTTGGCAACACCCACCTCGACATCGGCGCCCCGTCCGCCCCTTGGATGCGCCAGTGGATCAAGCAGCACGGCGACGAGAAGCTGGGCCGCTGAGCCGGTCCGCACGCACGACCCAGCGCAGCCGACGGCTTCCGCTCATAAGATAAATAAAGCCGTTTTATTGCTGTAACCTGAGGAGCGGGGGCTTGTCTGAAACTTATCCCTCCGACCCCTCGGATCCATGCCCTCCCCCCTTCGCCATCCCGTCGCCCTGCTCGGCGCGTGCCTCGTCGCCGCGACCGGGTTACGTGCCGTCGACGGACCGAACTACGAGACGCAGATCCGCCCGATCCTGAAGGAGCACTGCACGCATTGCCACGGCGAAGAGGAGAAGCCCAAAGGAGGCATCGACCTGCGTCTCCGCCGCTTCATGGACGGGAAGACGGAAGATGGCTCGCCGATGCTCACGCCGGGCAAGCCGGAGCAGAGCGCGATCTTCACCCTCACCCGCGACGGCGAGATGCCGAAGAAGGGCAAGAAGATGCCAGAGGGACAGCTCTCGCTGCTCGAAGCCTGGATCAAGGCTGGCGCGCAGATCAACGAGCCCGAACCGACCGGCCCCCTGCCCCACGGCGCTTACGTCTCCGCCAGCGACCGGAAGTTCTGGTCCTTCCAGCCGGTCAAGAAGCCCACCGTACCGAAGTTCGCCGACGCCCCTGACCTCGGCCCGATCGACGCGCTGATCCGCGCGAAGCTGAAATCCAACGAGCTAGACTTCGCCCCCGAAGCCGATCGCGCCACGCTCATCCGTCGCGCGACCTTCGACCTGACCGGCCTGCCGCCCACGCCGGCCGAGGCCGCCGCGTTCGTCGCCGACGCTTCGCCCGACGCCTTCGCCAAGCTGATCGACAGGCTGCTGGCGACCCAAGCCTACGGCGAACGCTGGGGCCGTCATTGGCTGGACGTCGCCGGCTACGCCGACACCAACGGCTACGCGGACGCGGATTCGGTCCGACCCCACGCCTGGCGCTACCGCGATTACGTCATCCGCTCCCTCAACGCCGATAAGCCGTGGGACCGCTTCATCCAAGAACAGCTGGCCGGCGACGAGCTCCACGGCGTCTCCGCCGCCGACGTCGCGTCCGCGGTGCTCGACCCGTCCAAGATCGACGCCCTCACGGCCACGGCCTTCCTGCGCATGGGACCCGACGGCACCGGCGACACGGTCGCCGACCTCGAGCTGGCCAAGAACCAGAGCATCGCCGACACGCTGCGTATCGTGACGACCTCGCTCACGGGCCTGACTGTCGCCTGCGCGCAGTGCCACGACCATCGCTACGACCCGGTCAGCCAGGTCGACTACTTCCGCCTACGCGCGGTCTTCGATCCGGCCCTCGATTGGCGGAAGTGGCAGAACCCGACCCAGCGCACGACCTCGCTCTATTCCGCGGACGACAAGGCCAAGGCCGCCGCGATCGAGAAGCAGGCCGCGGCCATCGACGCCGAGGCGACGAAGATGTATAAGGCCGCCCTCGACGTGGTCTTCGAGCAGAAGATCCTCGAAGTCCCTGAAGCCGAACGCGCCGCCTACCGCGTCGCCCGCAATACGACCGTCGCCAAACGCACCAAGGAACAGGCGGCCTTGATCAAGAAATACTTCTCAGCCCAGGCGACCTTCGGCTTAGATCTCTATGATAAGGCGGCGGACAACAAAGTCATCGCCAAGCGCGCCGAGGCGACCGCCCTGCGCGCGACCAAACCGCCCGAGGGACGCCTCAGCGTGCTCGTCGAGCCGGTCAACGCCGCGCCGAAGAGCGAACTCCATCACCGCGGCGACCACGCCCAGCCGCGCCAGGCCGTCAGCCCGGGCGAACTCGCCATCCTTGGCAACCCCGCCATCCCGGTCGACGATCCGAAGCTGCCGACGACCGGCCGTCGCCTCGCCTACGCGCAATGGCTGACCTCCGGCCAGCACCCGCTCGTCGGCCGCACCCTGATGAACCGCGTCTGGCTGCATCACTTCGGACGCGGGATCGTCAACACTCCCGGCGACTTCGGCATGCTCGGCGAACGTCCCTCACACCCGGAACTGCTCGACTATCTGGCGGGCCGTTTCGTCGAAGCCGGCTGGAGCCTTAAGGCGATGCATCGTGAGATGATGCTCAGCCGCACCTACCGGCAGTCCGCCCGCCATGACGCCGCGCAAGCGGCCGACCCGGATAACACCCTCTTCGGCCGTTACCGCATCCGGCGCCTCGATGCCGAGACCATCCGCGACGCGATGTTAGCGGTCAGCGGCAAACTCAACCCTGAGCCCTTCGGCGAACCGGTCACCGTCGGCAAGACCGGCGACGGCCGCATGATCCCCGGCATCGAGATCCGCAACCGGAACCGCGACGTCATCAAGGTAGACACCTCCTCACCCGCGGTCCACCGCCGCTCAGTCTACCTCCAGCAGCGCCGCAGCGGACCCGCCACGGCGCTCGCCACGTTCGACCTGCCCAACATGGACCCGAACTGCGAGCGACGCGACGTCACCACGGTCGCCCCCCAGTCGCTCTTCCTGCTGAACGACGAATTCGTCATCGAACGCGCCAAGGACCTCGCCGCCCGCGTGATCAAGGAGCACCCTGCGGACGCCGACGCCCAAGTCCGCACCGCCTGGCGGCTCACGCAGGCTTGCGAGCCCTCGGCCAAGGAACTTGCCGAGTTCAACCGCCTGCTGGCCGCCCAGCTCGAACACTTCGCCAAACTGAAGCCCGCCAAGCCGGTCGCGGATGCGTCACTGAAGGTCAAGCCGGTGAAAGTGAAGTCGACCTCCAAGAAAGCCGCGCCGCAGCCGACGTTCCCCACCCCGACGGCGACGACGCAGGAAGCCCGCGTCGAGGCCCTCGGCTCGCTCTGCCAGGTCCTCCTCGCCACCAACCGATTCCTCCATGTCGACTAAGCTTCCCCACGGGCTCTGCTCCCGCCGCCACTTCCTCGAAGCCGGTGGCTTCGGCCTCGGCCTGCTCGGCCTCGCCAGCCTCCTGCGCCAGGACGGCCTCCTCGCGGCGCCCATCAAGCCTCTCCTCGGCAACGAGACCTACGACCTCCTGCCCAAGCAGCCGCCGCGTCCCGCCAAGGCCAAGGCGATGATCTCCCTCTTCATGATGGGCGGGCCGTCGCAGATGGACCTCTTCGACCACAAGCCGATGCTCACGAAGTGGCACGGGCAGAAATTCCCGGGAGATAATCTCAAATACGACAACGTCGCGCAGGCTTCGGCCAAGGTGCTGGGTTCTTTCTGGAAATTCTCCCGCCACGGCAAGTGCGGGCTGGAACTCAGCGAACTCCTGCCGCGGCTCGGCACGGTCGCCGACGACATCTGCCTGATCCGCTCGATGAAGTCGGGCGTGAATAACCACCTGCAGGCGATGCTCGCCATGCAGACGGGACGCATCACGTCCGGTAACCCGACCATGGGCGCCTGGGCGACCTACGCCCTCGGCAGCGAGACCAAGGACCTGCCGGCCTACGTCGTGATGGGTCATCCGAACGGCCTGCCGACCTTCGCCAACCAGCATTGGGCTAACGGCTGGCTGCCTTCGATCTACCAAGGCACGTTCGTCCGCGCCACCGCGCCGCACATCCTCAACCTCGACCCGCCCGCCGCGCTCCAAGGCAAGCCGCAGGAACGCCAGATGGAACTCCTCCGCGCGCTGAACGCCGAACACGCGGCCAATCATCCGGGCGAGACCGACCTGCAAGCGCGCATCCAGAGCTACGAACTTGCCGGCCGCATGCAGTTGGCGGCCAAGGAGGCCTTCGACATCTCCTCCGAACCGAAGCACGTGCTCGAACTCTACGGCATCGGCCGCAAGGAATGCGACGACTACGCCCGCCGCTGCCTTATCGCCCGTCGCCTCGTCGAGCGCGGCGTGCGCTACGTGCAGGTCCTCAACCAGGGCCAGAGCTGGGATAGCCACGGCTCGATCAAGTCCGCTCTGCCCACCCTCTGCGCCGCCACCGACCGCCCGAGCGCCGCGCTCGTCGCCGACCTCAAACAACGCGGGCTCCTCGATAGCACCATCGTGCACTGGGGCGGCGAGATGGGCCGCATGCCGGTCCTCCAGAACGACGCCGGCGAAGCCAAGTGGGGCCGCGACCACAATACCTACGGCTTCAGCCAGTGGGTCGCCGGCGGCGGCTTCAAGGGCGGTCTGACCTACGGCGAGACCGACGAGTGGGGCCATCATGCCGTGAAGGACGTCGTGAACCATTACGACTGGCACGCCACGATGCTCGACTGCTTCGGCTTCGAGCACGACAAGCTCACGTATAAGCGCAATGGCACTGCGCTGGCCCTGACCAACAATCAGCCTGCCCGGGTGGTCCGCGAACTCCTGGCCTAAGCCCTCAAGGGGTTGCAAAACTCCGGCGGAGGACTTGATTGAGGGGGATGGTCCGCCCCGCCCTCCTGCTCGCGCTCGCCTGGTCCGCCCTGGCCGACGCCAAGATCTCCTTCAACCGGGAGATCCGCCCGATCCTTTCGGAACAGTGCTTCTCCTGCCACGGCTTCGACGCCAAGCATCGCAAGGCCGACCTCCGCCTCGACACCCGCGAAGGCGCCCTGGCCGATAACGATAGCGTCCGCGCGATCATCCCGGGCGACCCCGCGAAGTCCGAACTCTGGAAGCGCCTGCTCTCCACGGACCCGGAAGAAGTCATGCCTCCGCCGGAGGCCCATAAGCCGAAGCTGACGGCCAAGCAGAAAGAGACCCTCCGCCGCTGGATCGAAGAAGGCGCGCCTTACGAACCGCACTGGGCCTTCACCGCCCCGCAGCGCCCTGCCCTGAAAGAGAAAGGTCCGGCGGCGATCGACGCCCTGATCGACAGCGGAC
>CALPIW020000132.1:2500-5304 GCA_943323725.2 Polynucleobacter meluiroseus
GGCCGGCTTGTGGCCGCCCGTGCGGGACTCCAGCGCCAGCAGGCCCGTCTCCCGCAGCATCTGCAGGCAGCCTTCGGCCACCGAAGCCGGCACGCGCGCGCTCACGCCGATGTCTTCGGCCGTCGGACCGGTCCGGCCCGCCCGGTAGCGGCGCAACGTCTCGGCCACGCAAAGGAACGCCAGCGTCCGGCGCGCCCGGTGGCTCAGGGCCTCCCAGGACTTGTGTCGGGCGAGCGTGCGGCGGTTCTGGAAGGCGTAGGCGACCTGTCCGCCGATGAGCACGAAGAGCCAGCTGAGGTAGGTGCCGAACATGAGCACGAGCACGATGCTGAGCTCGCCGTAGAGGCTCTGCAGTTCCGTGACCTTGCCCACGTAAAGCGCGGCCAGTCGGTGGTTCCCGACGACGAGCACGGCGATCGCGAGGCCGCCGACGAGCGCCGCGCTCCAGCGTACGCGCGCGTTCGGCATCATGCGGTTGAACGCCGCGAACGCGAACGTGAGCAAGGTCAGCGAGAGGAAGAGCGGGCCGCCGCCGCTGACGAAATCCGTGAGCCGTTCGCCGCCCGGCAGCTTGTTCAGCCAGCCGGTCAGCCACGTCGCGCCCGCGCCGAACGAGTCCGCGAGCGAAGCGGCCGAAAGCATCGTCAGCGTCGTCGCGCCGACCAGGAAGAAGAGCACGAGGAAGAGCAGGTAGTTCGCGAAACGGTCGCGCCAGCTGCGGCCGAAACGCACGCCCCAGATGCCGTTCAGCGCATCCTCCACGCGGCTCAGCATGAGCACCGCGAGGCCGAGGATGAGCAGCAGGCCGATCACGCCCGCTTCGCCGCTCGCCGCGGTCTGCAGCAGCCGGTCGACGAGCGCGTCGAGGTCCTTGTTGATCTCACGCAGCGTCGCGTGATGGTCCGGCGTCGACGCCTTCGCCACGATCTGCGGCGCGGCGTATTCCACCGCGGCGACGATCGCGCGCTTCGCCGGATTGTCCTGCTGTTCGCCGGCGCGCGACAGGATGAAGCCGGACACCGTGAGCGCGAGGCCGAGCAGCGGCCCCAATGACATCAGCGAATAGTAAGTGAGCGCCGCCGACTGCTGCGGCAGCCGATGCGCGAGGATCCCGTGCCACGTCGTCGCGAGCACGCGCCAGAGCGATTTCGCTGCGCCGCTCCAGCCGCGTTCGGCCAGCGCGTCCGGCGACCAGCTGGCTTCCAGGATTCCAGCCGAAGGCGTGGTCGGAGGGGCGGGATCGGCCGGAGGCATGGCCAGATGCTGGGGTGGGGCAGGGCGCCGGGCAATCCCCGGCCGTGAGCAAGACCAACAAGTGACGGTTGCTCGCGGTTCCGAACCCCGATTTTGTTGAGGCATTCACCCTAAAGCCGCTGTCTTATCAAAAATCCGTCAAAAACCCTGATTGTGAATAAAGTTTTTTACCTAAGTGCACGAATGACAGTGATTTGCGTAAAATCACTACATCTAGTGTCGAAATAAATTTGCAGCCCCTACATCTAGTATTTTACTCCCGGACATACCAATCACCTAGCGGCCTTCCCGGCCCCTAACTGAGCCCTTTTCCCCACTCTCCACCATGGAATCCATTACCATCAAAGTAGGTCAGAAAACCTTCATCCTCGATAAGACGAAGGCCGAAGAAGCCTTCGCCAACAAGCGCGTCATCAACGGCCGCGAATCGATGTTCTTCAACATCCTCCCGCTGAAGTACCAGTGGGCGTACGACCTCTATCGCACGATGAAGAACAACCATTGGGAGCCGGAGGATATCCCGATGCAGAAGGACTGCGAACAGTGGCGCGACCAGACCGGTCAGATCACCGAGATCGACCGCTGGATCGTCAAGATGGCCATCGGTTATTTCTCCGCCGCCGAAGGCATCGTCGGCGACAACATCATCCACGTCGTCCGCGAGGTCGTCACCGCTCCCGAGCTCAAGCTCGTCCTGGGCCGCCACGCCCACGAAGAGAACATCCACGCCGACTCGCTCGTCTACATGATCTCTTCGCTCGGCATCAACCCGCACGAGTGCGAGGCGATGTTCGAGGACATCCCGACGATCGCCAAGAAGGCCGCCTTCGTCGTCAACAACTCCCGCGCGCTGCGCCGCAAGCTCGACCTCACCAAGCTCGAGGACAAGCAGGCCCTCGCCCACAACATCTTCCTCTTCGGCCAGTGCATGGAAGGCACCCAGTTCTACGGCCTCTTCGGCATGGTGCTCTCCCTCGCCCGTCAGAACAAGTTCCCGGGCATCGGCCAGATGTTCCGCTACACCCTGCGCGACGAGTCCAACCACATCGACCTCTTCCGCAACCTGCTCGCCGAGCTGGTCAAGGAGAACCCCGACATCTGGACCCCGGCCTTCAAGGAAGAACTCCGTCAGCTCATGGCCACCGCCGTGTCGCTCGAGAAGGACTTCATCCGCGACTGCCTGCCCGTCAACGCCCTCGGCCTCTCCTCCAAGGAGTTCGAGCAGTACATCGACTTCATCGCCGACCGTCGCCTGCGTAACTGCGGCCTCGATCCGCTCGTCGCCGAGACGAGCAACCCTTTCCCCTGGTTGTCCGAGATGATGGACCTCAAGAAGGAGCAGAACTTCTTCGAAGGACGCGTCACGGAATACCAGAAGCAGGGCGCCATGGGTACCGTCAACGACGACGAACTCTGAGCGTCCGCTGGCTGAATTTGGGCGTCACCCCCTCTGCGCCCGGTTTGGCATGCTTCCTGTTCTTACCCCTCATCCTCTCCACTGAAAAAACCTGCGCCGGCCGCCGCCGACGCATCCTCCCTCATTCTCTCCC
>CALPIW020000133.1 GCA_943323725.2 Polynucleobacter meluiroseus
GGCCGCGCAGGCCGCCGGAGTTTTCGGCCACGTTGCCGCCGATCGTGCTGATCTTCATCGAGCCCGGGTCGGGCGGATAGAAGAGGCCGTGCTTATTCGCCGCCGCATCGATGGCGGCCGTGATGGCGCCGCACTGCGCGCGGACGGTGAGGTTGGCGGCATCGACCGAGAGGATCTGGTCCAGACGCGTCAGGCAGAGGACGAGGCAGCCTTCCGAGGGCACGCTGCCGCCGCTGAGTCCGGTGCCGGAGCCGCGGGTGACGATCGTGACGTTCAGCTCGCAGGCGAGTTTGACGACCGCGGAGACTTCGGCGGTCGAGCCGGGTAAGACGACGACCCCGACCGGGCCCTTGAGGGCGGCCGTGCCGTCGAAGCCGTAGGGGATGGTGTCCTCCGGCGACGTCAGCACATGCGCGTCGCCTACGATGTCACGCAGGCGGGCGAGGAGGGCTGGGGCAGGGGAGGACACGGCGTTCAGATGAGCTTCAGGGCTTCGTCGACCGACGCGTTACGGTGCACCATGGCCATGAGCGCCTGCGTGATGCCACGCGGGTTCGGGTGCTGGATGACATTGCGACCGTAGACGATGCCCGAGGCGCCTTGCTTGAGCAGGCCTTCGGTGCGGACCAGGATTTCCTTGTCGCTGACGCGACCACCGCCGCGGACGAGGACCGGGATGCCCGAAGCCGTCTCGATGACCTTATGGTATTGGGAGACGTCGTCGGTAGGATCGGCCTTGATCACGTCGGCGCCGAGTTCGACCGCCTGGCGGACCAGGTGGAGGATCTTGGTGAGGTCACCGTCGACCATGTAGCCGCCGGCGATCGCGTTAGGTTGGAAGACGAGCGGTTCGACCATCATCGGCATGCCGTAGTAATCGGCCTGCGGCTTCAGCTTGAGGATGTTCTCGATGCACTGCGCGGTCACGTCCGGCGCGCCGGGGATCTGGAAGAGGTTCACGCAGACGCACGCGGCGTCGAGGCGGACGGCCTGCAGCATGGTCTCTTCGATCATCAGGCTGAACGCCGTGGCCGGGAGTTCCTTCCCGTAGACGTTGGCCGTGTCCGTGCGGAGCACGAGGGCCGGCTTCTGTTTGCCCGGGATGGACTGCAGATGGCGGGCCTGGCCGACCGTCAGTTGGATGGCGTCCGGGCCGGCGTCGACGAGCGTGGCGACGACCTGGCGCATGTCTTCGATGCCCTGCAGGAAGCCGGGCTGGTTGAAGAAGCCGTGGTCGACGGCGACGTCGAAGCAGCGCTTGGACGAGGCGTTGAAGAGGCGGTTGAGGCGATACTGCTTCATGAGGGGGAGAGGAGGGCGGGACTTACTTCAGTCCCATGATATGCTTCAGGATGTAGAGCTCGAGCGCTTCGTAGTCGCGGGCGTCGCGATACTGATGGACGAGCTGCTGGTCTACCGTGCGGACCTTCTGGACGAGCGCAAGGAACAGCTCGCGGCTGTTCTTGAGGTGGTCGGTGACCGGGCAGCCGCGCTGGGTACGGATGGCCTTGACGTCCAGGCCGATGAATTCCCCCCTGTTACCGTAGCCGGACTCCTCGAGGACGCGGACCTGGTTGAAGGCTGCGCGGAGGTTGGCGCCGCCGAAGTTCTTATCTTGGTCGTATTTCAGGCCGTTCTGGTCGTTGAGGTGGACGCTGGCCAACTTGTCATGGGCGAGGGCGAAGGCCATCTCATCGCTGGCGTCGAGGCCGGCGAGCATGGCGTGGGCGGACTCGATGAGGCCCTTGACGCGCTTATGGTCCTTGGAGGCGTAGGAGAGGGTGAGGGCGTGGCCGATGGTGGGCACGTAGGCCTGGTCGGTCGGCTCATTCGGCTTCGGCTCGATCCAGATCTCGATGTTCTTATCGTAGTCGAGCATCGCGTTGACCGTCTCGAGCAGGCGCTGGTAGGCCAGCTTGGCGTCCTTGGCTTCGCGGATGTAGGTGCCTTCGCGGGCGAGCCAGAGCACGATGGCCTTGGAGCCGACGGCGTTGGCGATGTCGATGCACTTCTTGGTGCGGTCCCAGGCGTAGGCGCGGTCGCTGGCGCTGTTGGAAGTGTAGGCGCCGTCGACGGTCTGGTCGGCGAACCACAGGCGCGGGGCGACGAACTCCGGGGTCAGGCCCTGGTTGGCGAGCATCGCCTTCACCTCGGTGGCCTTCTTCTGGATCTGGTCCGGCTTGAGGCCGTCCATGCCCGGGACGACGTCGTCGTCATGGAACTGCACGCCTTCGAAGCCGAGGGGGCGGTAGAGGGCGAACTTCTCCTCGTGGGGGAAGGCCTTGCGGACGTCGCCGCCGAAGGGGTCGCCGCCCTCGCTGATGTTCCAGGGGCCGAAAGAGAATCGATAGGTGACGGGGGTGCTCATGGGTAGTGGGTGATTCTACCAAAAATATGCCATTGGGGCTACTCGCAGAGTCTCTCCGGGTGGCACTATCGTCCCAAACGGCTTGTGCTGAAACCTTGCCTCGCTTCAGGTGTATTAACAGACCGACCATGAAGTTCCCCTTCGCCCTGCTTATCGCGGTTCTCTTTGCTTCGCTCTTCGCCGCCGACAAGCCCAACATCATCTTCATCCTGGTCGACGACGCGGGCGTCGGGGACTTTTCGCCCTACGGCTGCAAATATGGCGTCACGCCCAACATCGATCGCCTGGCTGACGAAGGGATGAAGTTCACCCGCGCCTACAGCGGCAGCGCCGTCTGCGCTCCTTCGCGCTGCGTGCTGATGACCGGCCAGCATACCGGGCACGCCCTGCGCCGCGCCAACCAAAGCAATATCGGGCTGCTGTCCCTTCCTGCGGGTCAGAAGACCGTGGCGAGCCTGCTGCATGGCGCTGGTTACGCCACCGGCGGCTTCGGCAAGTGGGGTCT
This sequence comes from Polynucleobacter meluiroseus, assembly GCA_943323725.2. GTDB lineage: Bacteria > Verrucomicrobiota > Verrucomicrobiia > Opitutales > UBA953 > UBA953. The sequence goes on from CALPIW020000133.1 coordinate 2,874, forward strand.
CGGCAATCCTGGCTCGACCGGCGCGGCGGAGAAACAAGGCTTCGACGTGTTCTTCGGCTACTACGACCAGAAACACGCGCACGACTACTACTCCGACCATCTGGTCAAGAACGGCGTCGACGTGCCGCACCCGCAGTCCGGCAAGCACTCCTGGGAAGATTATTCTCATACCCGCATCGCCGACGAGACGCTCAAGTTCATCGAGCAGAACAAGGATCGACCCTTCTTTTGCTATGCCGCGTGGACTCCTCCGCACGGAGACTACGTCATCCCGGAGAATCCGGTCTTTGGGCAGAAGGCCTGGACGGAGGAAGTCCGGAACTACGCCGCGATGGTGGCGCTCGTCGACAAGGACGTCGGCCGCTTGATGAAGAAGCTGAAAGACCTGGGTATTGATGAGAAGACGCTGGTGGTTTTCAGTTCGGACAATGGCGCCAACCCCGAATTCATCGAGTCGCTCGGCAGTACGGGCGGGCTCCGCGGCTATAAGCGGATGCTTTACGAAGGCGGTACGCGCACGCCGTTCATCGCCCGCTGGCCCGGAAAGATTAAGCCTGGCACGACCAGCGATCTGCTCACCTCGTCCGTGGATTTCCTGCCGACGGCGGCAGACCTCAGCGGAGTGGCCGGCCCGAAAGGCCTGGATGGTCATTCGATCGTGCCGACCTTGCTCGGAAAAGGTCAGCAAGTGGTCCACGAATCGCTCTATTTCGAGATTTACGAACCCTACTTCCAGCAGGCCGTCCGCATGGGTGATTGGAAAGGCTACCGGCTCGGTACCAAGGCCCCGCTCGAACTCTACGACCTCAAGTCCGACCCGGCCGAAAAGCAGAACATCGCCGCCGCCCACCCGGACATCGTCAAGCGGATCGAAGCCATCATGACCGCCGAGCACACTCCCTCTCCTTACTACGACGCACCCGAGCAAGGCAAAGCACGTGCCACTAAGGCGAAGAAGAAAGCATCACTCCCGGAGCTCTTGAACGAGGAGGCGAAAAAAACCAAGTAAGGCGGACCTCGCCTCTTGCCCTTGAAGGGTAAGAGCTGTTGGCACTTTCATCTCAATTCCCCCTTGCGGGCGGGGGTGCGATTGATACGAATGACCCTATGAAAGCCATCCGCGAGAAGGTCGAGCTGCCCGAAGGGCACTCCTTCCGCGTCTTGCGTTGGTCGAAGTCTCTCCGGGAGGTCGAATGCATCTTGGGACCGGGCCGCACGCAGCCGGTCCAAGGGGAGGGTAATCACTGGCACTTCCACAAGGAGATGGAGCTGACCCTTTTCACCGCCGGGGAGGGCACGCGGTTCGTCGGCGACGCCATCGGTACGTTTGCGGCGGGCGACTTGGTCCTGCTCGGCGAACGCCTGCCGCATCACTGGCATACCTCGGGCGCTTCGGGCGGCCTGTCGATCCAGTGGCATTTCCCGGAGAGCCATCCCGTGTGGGCTTTCCCGGAGAATCTCGAACTGCGCGATCTCTTCAAGCGGGCCGAGCGCGGCCTGCATCTGCGCGGACGCACGTCGGCGGCCATCGCTGCGCTCATGCAGGATGTCGCCCGCAGTAAGGGCGCGGGCCAGTTGGCGGCGTTGTTGCGTCTGCTCGCCGAGGTCGCCGATGCCCCTGAGTCGGACCTCGCGTTGCTGTCGTCGCGTAGTTTCACGCTCAGCGCCGAATCGCATTACCAGAAAGCCATCTCGAAGTCCGTCCAGCACCTCGTGGCCAACTTCCGGGATGAGATCCGGCTGGAGGACCTCCTGAGGATCTCCGGCCTGAGCCGGCCGACCTTCGCCCGGCAGTTCAAGCAGCACTCCGGTCACAGCTTCAGCGCGTTCGTGAACGAACTCCGCCTGCAGGCCGCTCGCCGGGAACTGCGAGACAGCGAGCGCAGTGTCCTGGACATCGCCCTGGCCTGCGGTTTCCGCCAAGTGACCTTCTTCAACCGCCTTTTCAAAAGGGAGATGAAGTGCACCCCGGTGGAGTATCGGAAGAAGCAGAGGAAGAAGGGGAGGTAGGGCGGGGCAGAGGGCTGAATCGATGACTGAGGACTGAATCGATGACAGATGGCTTAACGGAGGACTGAATGGATAGGCTGTCGCCGGTGTCAGCGGTTAGCGGTAAGCGGTTGGCGGTTAGGAAATCTCAGGTGGCGGCAGCTGGCGCCTGGGGCCGGCTGCCGAAGGCTGACTGCCGATGCCTGAATGGCCGATGCCCAGGTGGCCGTCACCTGTCACCTGAGAATGAATCCGCCAGCTAACTTTCCGGTCTCCCTTTGAGTTCATGGTTCAAGGTAGGGCCAAGCATCCCTGCTTGGCCGCGGCCGACCAAGGATGGTCGGCCCTACCCGACGCAGACAGGACAGCGCGTGGTGCTGTCCCTTCCTAACAAGAGGGCGCCTGCCGGCGCCCACTTGCTTTCCCCGTGTCA
>CALPIW020000134.1 GCA_943323725.2 Polynucleobacter meluiroseus
ACGGCTTGCCGTCAGAATGGGTCCCGCAGATTAAGGCCCTCCAGGTGCTGCGCGACGATCTGCGCCGGCACGACAACAGCTGCGCCATTTCGGCAACCTCAGCATATGGAGTATTACACGGGGTTGCTATGTCGTAACGCGGTCCCGACCCTACCTCGATGCAGGCGGATGCGATGTCATCGCATCCCTACCTCATGCGGCTCCCGCCACCTGCCACCCGTATCGGCGGCTTCGCCTCTGATGTGTTCCCAACCGCCAACCGCTAACCGCCAACACCTGACTTTTGCACCTTTGCACAGGCCGTAGGCCGGTTTGCACATTTGCACCCGGACGCGACGCCGTCGCGCCCCTACCCCATTACCTCGACGCCACGTGTCCTCAGGCCCTCGGGTCCTCGTGTCCTCCACTCTTGCCCCTGCCCTCCCAATCCCTACCGTCAGGTCATGCTCGCGTGGCTTCGTTCCCTCTTCGCCCCGAAGACGCCCGCCGTCGACCTCAGCCAGGCTCCGGCGGAGCCGACGCCGTCCGAGCGCGCTCCGTCCACCCGGCCGGCCAATCAGCAGGGCTGGATCGGGGTCGATCTGGACGGCACTTTGGCCGAGGCGACCGCCTGGCAGGGCATGGACCACATCGGCCCGCCGGTACCTCTGATGATGCGCCGGGTCCGCCAGTGGCTCGATCGCGGCCTCCGCGTGAAGATCATGACGGCCCGCGCCGGCGACCCGGTCGGCATCGCCGCTACACAGGCCTGGCTGAAGGCCAACGGGCTGCCAGAGCTCGAGGTGACCGACAAGAAGGACTTCGGGATGATCGAACTCTGGGACGATCGCGCCATCCAAGTCGTGCAGAACCGCGGCATCTGCTTCCTGGGCACGTCCTATTTCGCCCGTCCGAAGGCCCCGATCCTGCCAGATGAGGTTGCGGACCGCACCTTCATCCTCGTAGGTTCGGAACCGAAGCCGCCCGTCCCGGGCTCCAAGCACAGCGCATGAAAGCCTCCCTCAAACTCGAGTATTCCCTTCGCGTCCTCTCCCAGCTCGCCCGCCGCCACCGCGGCACGGCCGTCACGCGCATCGAAGAACTCGCCAGACTCGAGGACATCCCGGCCAATTACCTGGTGCAGCTGCTGAACGAACTCCGCGAAGGCGGCCTCGTCGTCTCGAAGCGCGGCAAGACCGGCGGCTACCGTCTGGCCAAGGACGCCGAGGACATCTCCCTCAAGCAGGTGCTCGCCGTCGTGGAGCCCGAGCTCATCGACACCAAGATCACGCTGAAGGGCGCCTCCGGACCCCAGGTCGCGGCGCTCTGGCGCGAAGTCTCGAAGCGTTTCGACAAATCGCTCACCGGTTTCACCGTCGCCCAGCTCGCGCTGACCGACGCGAGCAACGATTTCGAGATTTGAGCGCTTCGGCGAAGCCGAAGCGAGGTGACACGTGGGCAAGGTGACACGGTGACAAGGGGGAGTCATCAATCAAAGGGAAACCGGATAGGTCACCGGCCGCCGCAGGGCGGCCGAAGGTAGGGGCGTGGCTTCGCCGCGCCCTCCTTGGTTGAGTGCACGATAAATCGTGCCCCTACCCTCGTTCGCCCTGCGGCGAACAAATGCCCCCCAGCTAATCATCCGGTCTCCGGTTTCCCATTGAGTTGATCATTCCCGCCACCCGTCACCTGGGGCTGCCACCCGCCACCCGAAACGGATGCAACTGTATCGTGACACAGTGCCGCCCCTCCCCATGAGGATTGCCACGACTGCGGAAGAGCTCATCCTTTCCTCATGCCCCTCCTCCGCCTCGCCAGCCTGCTGCTCGTGGGCTGCTTCGCCTCGCTCTTCGCCGCGGACCGTCCGCCCAACATCATCTTCGTGCTAGCCGACGACCTCGGCTGGACCGACCTCGGCGCCTTCGGGAGCAAGTATTACGAGACCCCGAATATCGACCGGCTCGCCGCGCAGGGCATGCGCCTGACCAACCACCACCACTGCCAGAACTGCGCCCCGACCCGCTCCGCCCTGCTCTCCGGCCAATACGGCGCCCGCACCGGCACCTACACGGTCGGCTCGATCGACCGCTTCGACTGGCAGGCCCGTCCGCTGCGCCCGGTCGATAACGTCACGAAGCTCTCGCTCGAGCGCGACACCTTCGCCGACCAGCTCAAGAAGGCCGGCTACGCGACCGCGATGTTCGGGAAGTGGCACCTCGGCGGCACGCCCGACTACCATCCGTCCAAGCGCGGCTTCGACGAGGCGATCGAATCCGAGGGCCGCCACTTCGATTTCGAGACCAAGCCGAAGACGGAATACCCGAAGGGCCAGTATCTCGCCGACTTCCTCACCGACAAAGCCGTCGACTTCATCCAGCGGAACCAGGCCAAGCCTTTCCTGCTCTACCTCCCGCACTTCGGCGTCCACTCGCCGTTCCAGGCCAAGCCGGAACTGATCGCGAAGTTCAAGGGCAAGCCCGGCGCCGGCGGACACAACAGCCCGACCTATGCCGCGATGATCGCGAGCGTCGACGAGAGCGTGGGCCGCGTGATGGCCAAGCTCGCTGAGCTCAAGCTCGCGGAAGACACGGTGTTCATCTTCGCGAGCGATAACGGCGGCGTCGGCGGCTACGACCGGCCCGACGGACTGATCCGCGAACCCGGCAAGGAAGCCAAGGGCAAGAAGGCGAAGGCCGGCGACGACGAAGACGGCGGCGGCATCACCGACAACACCCCGCTGCGTAGCGGCAAGGGCAGCCTCTACGAAGGTGGCGTCCGCGTCCCCTTCATCGTCCGCTGGCCCGGCAAGGTCGCCGCCGGCTCCGCGCACGGCGCGCCCACGGCGCACGTCGACCTCTTCCCGACGCTCCTCGAACTCGCCGGCGCCGCGAAGCCGCGCCAAGTCCTCGACGGCGAGAGCCTCCTGCCGGTGATGCTGGGCAAGGCGCCTTCGCTGAAGCGCGACGCGATCTTCCAGCACTTCCCCGGCTACCTCGGATCCGGCCCCGGCCTCTGGCGCACGACGCCGGTGAGCCTCATCCACGCCGGCGACTGGAAGCTCATGGAATACCTCGAAGACGGTCACCTCGAGCTCTACAACCTGAAAGACGACCTCGGTGAGACGAAGAACCTCGCGACGACGAATCCCGATAAGGCCAAGGAACTCCACGCGCGCCTGATGGCCTGGCGCCAAGAGACCAACGCCCCGATGCCGACGCCCAACAAGAAGACCGAAGCCGGCGAGACCGCCCCTAACGCGAAGAAAACAGGCAAGGGCAAGAAGAAGGCCGGCGCCTGATTTCAGGCTTCGGACGGCCCGGGCCCGGGTTATGGTGAGCGCATGCCTATGAGACGCGTCGCCCTCCTCATCGCCCTAGGTGTCGGCGTCGTCATCGCCGTCGCCCTCGTGATCTCCCGCGCGCCGAACGACCTCGCGCCGCGCCCCCCGAACGTGCTGTTCATCATGGCCGACGACCTCCGACTCGAGGCCGGCATGGGCGGACTGAGGGCCCACGCGCCCAACCTGGTCCGGCTCAATGCGCGCGCGACTCGCTTCTACGCGACCTATTGCCAGCAGGCGGTCTGCAACCCCTCGCGCTCCTCGCTCCTGACAGGCCTGAGGCCGGATACCATCGGGCTCTGGAATAACTCGGTCCACTTCCGCCAGCTGCAGCCCGACGTGGTCACGTTGCCCCAGCGGTTCAAGCTCGCGGGCTACGAGACGCGCGGCGTAGGCAAGATCTTCCACAACTGGCACACGGCGGAGAAAGGCGATGCGCGCGCCTGGAGCGCGCCGGAGTTCCTGCATTACGCCAACCATGGCGATGACGCGCCCATCGTCTCGGGCGCGCTGCCGCCGAACCAGGTGACCGGCGTCACCGGCCTGCGGAAATACGGCCAAGTGCCGATGACGGAATGCCGCGACGTGCCGGACGAGGCCTACTACGACGGACGCGTCGCCGCGGAGGCCGTACGCACGCTGGCCGAGGTCAAAGACCGGCCGTTCTTCCTCGCGGTCGGCTTCTGGAAGCCGCACGCGCCCTTCAACGCCCCGGCGAAATACTGGTCGCTCTACCGACGCGAACAGTTCGCGGACTACGACGGCCGTCGGCCGGCCGGCGCGCCCGCGCAGGCGTTCCACGAAAGTTCGGAGATCCTGGGCAAGAGCCGGCCACCGACCCCGGCGGAGGCGGCCGAGATGCGGCACGGTTATTTCGCCAACATCGCCTACCTCGACGCCCAGGTCGGCAAGCTGCTCGACGCGCTCGACCGTTCCGGCGTCGCCGAGCGCACGGTGATCGTGTTCGTCTCCGACCACGGCTACCATCTGGGCGAGCACTCCCTGTGGGGCAAGACCTCCAACTTCGAGTTCGACGCCCGCGTGCCGTTGCTCATCTCGCTTCCCGGGCAGACCCGCGGTGCGATGACCGCGTCCTTCGCGGAGCTGATCGACCTCTACCCCACCCTGCTCGAGATCTGCGGCCTCCCGCGCAAGGACCGGCTGGACGGGACGAGCCTGCTGCCGGTGCTCCGGGATCCGGCGGCCACGGTCAAAGACACGGCCTTCACGCAGCACCCGCGGCCGGCTTATTTCGACCGCACCAAGGACGGACGCCCGACGACCATGGGTTACTCCGTGCGCACCAAGGAGGGCCGCTACACCGAATGGCGGGATTGGACGACGGGCCAGCCCGTCGCCCGTGAGTTCTACGCCGCCGCGGACGAACCGGCCGAGACCGTCAATCGCATCGACGACCCGGCCCATGCCGGCGCCGTGGCCGCCATGGAGAAGATGCTCCAGACCACCCACCCTCGCGTAGGTCACTGACGCCAGCTTGAGTAGGGCTGACCGGCCTTGCGCAGCCGCGGTTGAGCGAGGGCGCTCAACCCTACCCGATGCAACCACGCCGATCGTTCGCCGCAGGGCGAACCTAGGTAGGGGCACGATTCATCGTGCACTCCGCATCAGGAGGGCGCGGCGTAGCCACGCCCCTACCCTCGGCCGCCCTGCGGCGGCCGCTAGGGCAGCACGCGGTGCTGCCCCTACCTCGATACAGGCGGATGCGATGTCATCGCATCCCTACCTCGATACACTCTATGCACAGCATAGCCCGGACACTTTTGCACCTTTGCACAGGCCGCAGGCCGATTTGCACTTTTGCACCCTGGACAGCACGTGGTGCTGTCCCTGCCTTTACCTCTCGATACCCCAAACTCCTTCCTCTATCTTTCTCCCGTGGACCTCTTCTTCACCGCCGTCGCGGCGGTCATGCTCTACCTGCACAGCCTGCGGGATTTCGCCCGTGAGG
>CALPIW020000135.1 GCA_943323725.2 Polynucleobacter meluiroseus
CCCGGCGGCGAAGGTTCGCCCCACCCCTACCCCAATCCCTGTTCCTAGCCGTAGCTCTATCCCTACCCCTGATAAGGATACCGATCCCACCGAACCGGGTCTGCCGTGGGAGGAATTATCCACGGAAGAGCGTTCGCCGATCCGCTACTACCTTGATCAGATCGGTAAGACGCCGCTGCTGACGCTCGAACAGGAGACCGCCCTCGCCCGCCGTATCCTCAAAGGCGACGAAGCCGCCCGCCAGCAGATGATCCAGGCCAACCTCCGCCTGGTCGTGCGCATCGCCAAGGACTACGATAATTTCGGCCTGTCGCTGATGGACCTGATCAGCGAGGGCAACTTCGGCCTCATCAAGGCCGTCGAACGCTTCGACCCCGACAAGGGCGGCAAGCTCAGCACTTACGCTTCCTGGTGGATCAAGCAGGCCATCAAGCGCGCGCTGGCGACGAGCGGGAAGACGATCCGCCTCCCGGTCCACATGGTCGACCGCATCGCGCAGATGCGCCGCGTGACCAACCAGCTCGCCGCCGAACTCGGCCGCGAACCGCACAACGAAGAGATCGCGATGGCGATGGAGATCCCGCTCGCGAAGGTCGTGCACATGAAGTCGGTCGCGAACCGCGCGGCCTCGCTGGACCAACCGGTCGGCGAAGAAGGCGACGCCACCTTAGGCGACTTGGTCAAGGACGAGTCCGAGCGCACGCCGTTCGAGACCCTCCGCGGCAAGTCCGACAACGACGAGATCACCACGATGCTCGCCGCCCTTGAGCCCCGCGAAGCCGAGATCCTGACGCACCGCTTCGGCCTGAACGGCGAAAGCCCGCTCACGCTCGAAGAGGTCGGTGAACGCTTCAAGCTGACCCGCGAACGCGTCCGCCAGCTCCAGCAGTCCGCCCTGATGCAGCTCCGCCGCATCATGACCGAGCGCCAGAAACTGCTGACGCCGGAAGACGTCCGGAAGAACCAGCTCGCCGCGGCCCGCTCCGAAGTCCTCGGGGAATTCTTCCGCTCCAAAGGCATCAGCCCGACGCCGCCCAAGGGCCGGACCGAGCGCGAAGGTCTCTGACCTGCCTGTTTTTCGCAGGGCCTGCTTAAGATAGCCCTCCGCGACCGAGGTTTTTGACCATCCTCCGGCCATCCCGACGATGGCAGGGGTCTTGCTTACTTCTAGGCATGATCCTGTCCGACTACAAAGGGGCCGACCTCTTCGACGAACTCGTCGATGAGCACGGCAAGATTCGGCCGTACTACCGCGGCGTGGCCGACAAACTCTCGGGGCTCGGCCACGAGGAACTCAACCAGAAGCTCCGCAGCCTGGAGCTGCTCTTCCTGAAGCAAGGCATCACCTTCACGGTCTACGGGGACGACCAGGGCACGGAACGGGTCTTTCCGTTCGACCCTTTCCCGCGGGTCATCCCGGCGAGCGAATGGGAGCAGATCGAGGCCGGCTTGGTGCAACGCATCACCGCGCTCAACCTGTTCCTCTACGACGTCTACCACGAGCAACGCATCATCAAGGACGGGGTGATTCCGCCTGAGGTCGTCTTCGGGGCCTCCCACTATCGGCCGGAATTCGTGGGCGTCTCGGTGCCCAAGGACGCCTACATCCACGTCTGCGGCACGGACCTCATCCGCGACCGCGACGGGCGCTACCTCGTCCTCGAAGATAACGGCCGCTGCCCTTCCGGCGTCTCTTACGTGCTCGAGAACCGCGCCGCGATGAAGCGCGTCTTCCCCCAGCTCTTCGGCGCCAGCGGCGTCCGCCCGGTCGATACCTATCCCGCCGACCTCCTCGCCACGCTCCGGCACGTCGCCCCGCGCGAGAACCCCAATCCGAACGTAGTCCTGCTCACGCCGGGCGTACATAACAGCGCCTACTTCGAACACTCCTTCCTGGCCCGCCAGATGAGCATCGAGATCGTCGAGGGCCGCGACCTCATCGCGCTCGACGGCTTCGTCTACATGCGGACCACGCGGGGCCTGCGCCAGGTCGACGTGATCTATCGCCGTATCGACGACGATTTCCTCGACCCGCAGGTCTTCCGGAAGGATTCCTGCCTCGGCGTCCCGGGTCTGGTCGACGCCGTCCGTCGCGGCAACGTGGCCCTCGCCAACGCCATCGGCACGGGCGTGGCCGACGACAAGGTCACCTACGCCTACGTGCCGGACATGATCCGCTATTACCTCTGTCAGGAGCCGATCCTCGACCAAGTCCCGACCTACCTCGCCTGGCGCGACACCGACAAGAAATACATCCTCGAGAACCTGCCCAAGCTCGTCGTGAAGGCCGCCAACGAAAGCGGGGGCTACGGCATGCTCATCGGACCGGTCGCGACCCAGGCCCAGTTGGCCGAGTTCCACGAAAAGGTCTCCCGCCACCCTCGTAACTACATCGCCCAGCCCGTGGTCAATTTCTCCCAGCACCCCACCCTCGTGGACGGGGGCCTCGAAGGGCGGCACGTCGACCTCCGCCCCTTCGTGCTCTGGGGCGACACGGTCAAGGTGCTGCCCGGCGGCCTCACCCGCGTCGCCCTCACGCGGGGTTCGCTCGTGGTCAACTCGTCGCAGGGCGGCGGCAGCAAAGACACCTGGGTCCTCGCGGCCTGACCGACGCCGATGATGCTCTCAAGGGTCGCCGACCACCAATACTGGATGTCCCGTCAGATGGAACGGGCCGAGAACCTGGCGCGTCTCGTCCGCGTCTCGGAAGAGATGCTGCTCGATGACGAGACGCTGGGCCGAGGCAGCGCGCACGAATACTGGACGCCGGTCCTGGCGGCCACCGCGATGGAGGGCGCCTTCCGCTCGCTCTACCCGAACCCGCAGATCGGTGACGTGGCCCGCTTCCTGACCCTCGACCTGCGCAACCCCGACTCGATCCTTTCCTGCATCCGGCAGGCCCGCGAGAACGCCCGCTCGGTCCGCGACAAGATCTCGGACGAGATGTGGTCCGAGATCAATGCGCTCAACCTCTTCGTGACCTCTCCCGAGGGGCTCGAGCTGCTCGAACGCTTCCCGCAGGCCTACTACGAGAAGATCATCTCCTCCTCGATGCTCTTCGACGGCATCACCGACGCGACGCTCACCCGCGACGAGGGGTGGAACTTCCTGCAGCTGGGCCGTCTGCTCGAACGGGCCGACATGACGAGCCGCTTCCTCGACATCCGCTCCCAGACGCCGTCGTCGGTCGGAGATTCAGCCCTGGAATCCCTGCAATGGGGCGCGGTCCTGCGCGCCTGTAGCGCCCACGCCGGCTACCGCCGGGTCCATGGCGGTGAAATCAGCGTCGAAGGAGTGGTCGACCTGCTCCTGTTTTCCAATGAATTCCCCCGCTCGGTCCGCCACTGCATCCGACGGGCTGACGAAGTGCTCCATGACATCTCCGGGACGCCGACCGGCCGCTATTCCAACCCCTGCGAGAAGATCACCGGCGCCCTGCTCGCCCGGCTAAGCTTCGCCGGGCCGCCGGAGGTGATGGCGAGAGGGCTCCATGCCTACATCGACGAACTGCAATTGCAGCTGAACGCCGCCGGACAGGCGGTCTTCGAGAGTTACGTGCTCCTGCCCGGCGAGGTGGATCGCCACTTCCCCCGCGGGACCCGCCCGGAGTCGCTCTCCGACTGGCAACGCGAACAGCAGCAGCAACAGCAGCAGTAAGGCGCGCCGCGACCATGAAGCTCCGCATCCTGCACCGCACCGAATACCGCTACGCCCTGCCCGTCCGCAACAATACCAACGAACTCCGCGTCACGCCGCTCACGAATCTCCGCCAAAAGCTCGGCCTGCACCTGGTGCGCGTGCTGCCGGCCGTCCGGATGCGCCGCTATCCGGACCTCTACCGCAATCCGGTCCACCTCTTTGAGGTCGAGGAACCCCACAAAGAGCTCGTGATTGATGTCTCCAGCGTGGTCGAGACCCTCGCGACGCCCGTTTCGGCCATCCCGACCGATATCCCGCTGACGGCGGTGCGGGCCGAAGACGTCATCGAGAGCTTCCAGCCCTATCTCCTTTCCGACGGGCCCGTGCGCATCACGCCAGCGATCTGGCGAGCCGCGGTAGACGTCGAAAAAGACCGCGGTGACGTGTTCTCGGTGATCATCGGGCTCATGGACTACATCCATGCCACCTGTCGGTACGTGCCTGGGGCGACGCATATCGGCACGAATACCGAGGAATTCTTCGCGAAGCCTCAAGGGGTCTGCCAGGACTACGCCCACCTCCTGCTGGCCCTGTGCCGCTCCATCGGCATCCCGGCCCGTTATGTCTGCGGTTATGTCTACGACGCCAAGCGCGGAGACGTCATCGGCAGCCACGCTTCCCATGCCTGGAGCGAGGTCTGGCTGCCGGGTTATGGCTGGCTAGGGGTCGATCCGACGAACCGGAAGGTCATCCATGAGGCCTACGTCGCCTCGGCCGTAGGGCGCGATTATCGCGACGCCACCCCGGTGAGCGGCAGTTATTGGGGGGGCGGCGACCGCGAGATGCGGGTCACCGTGCACGTCGAAGCCAAATAAGCCGAATAATCGGGATACTCGGGCAACAAAAAGGGCCCCGTTGCCGGGGCCCTTAGGTCAGCCTCTAATCCGAAGATTAGAAGTTGTAGCGAACGGTGACGGAGGTCTCGGTGTCAACGCCGTTGGCGTCAGCGATCGAGACGGCGACCTGGTACTTCGAGTTCACGTTGTAGGCGAGCTCGTAGACGAAGGAGTTGGTGTTGGAACCACCTTCCTGGCCCCAGACGATGCGGCCTTCGAGACCAGCGACGACTTCGTTCAGGGAGCGACGGGCGATGATGCCGTAACCGTCGTTGGAGCCAACGAAGGCGGTGGCGTCGATACCGGCGACGACGTTCTTGAAGAGGTAGCCAACGGAGACGCCGTCATCACCAGCGTTGTTGAGGTCGGCAGAGGCACCAACCCAGACGTTCGAGGAGCCAACGAGGGCTTCGACCGAGAGGGAGTAGCCGTTGTCGCCAGCGGCGGCGTCGGTGTTGTAGCTGAGGCCAGCGCGGTTGTAGGAGAGACCAGCGGCAGCGGCGCTCTGGGCAGAGGCAGCGGCAGCAAGGGTCGTGAGGGTGAGGATCGGGAGGATGTGCTTCATATGCGTGTTCGTTGGTAGGCACCTCGGCCGAGAAAACAACACTAAAATGCGATTTTGTCGTTTATTCGTCACCCTACTGTCATAGACCGATTTCATCGGACAACAAAAAGGGCCCCGTTGCCGGGGCCCTTAGATCAGCCTCTAATCCTAAGATTAGAAGTTGTAGCGAACGGTGAC
>CALPIW020000136.1 GCA_943323725.2 Polynucleobacter meluiroseus
CGATCTCGGCGTGGGCGACGTTGAGGTCGCCGCACACGACGACGGGCTTCTTCTTCGCGAGACGCGCGAGGTATTTCCGGAAATCGGCGTCCCACTGCAGACGATAGTCGAGGCGCTCGAGTTCGCGCTGGGACTTCGGGACGTAGGCGCTGACGACGAAGAGTCCGTTGAACTCCGCCGTCACCACGCGGCCTTCGGGCGGATGATCGCCGGGGAAGTCGGTCGCGACGGAAAGCGGCGCGGTCTTCGAAAGCACCGCGGTGCCGGAGTAGCCCTTCTTCTCGGCCTCGTGCCAGAACTGATGCGGGAAAGCCAGGCCGAGCGTCGACGCGACGGCCGTCTCGCACTTGGTCTCCTGCAGGCAGAGCACGTCGGGGTCGGCGGACGCGATGAAATCGCCGAGCCCTTTGCCGAGCGCCGAGCGGACGCCGTTGACGTTCCAGGAGAAGATCTTCGCGTGACTCACAGGCAGTTCACTTGAAGAGCTGATTCATCTTCCGGTCGAGGTCCTTGCCTTTTTCTTCGACCTTGGTCGCATCGGGCGCCGGCGTGACCGCGGGCGCGGGGGCGACGACCGTAGTCGGGGCGGGCGCTGTCGCCGTAGCGGCAGGCGTGGCGGCGGGAGCGGTGGCCGGAGCAATCGAAGTGGCGGCGGGAGCGACCTCTGCGGGCGTCGCCTCCGGCTCGGGCGGCTTACGTCCGTAAAGGATATCGATACGCTGGGCGAGCGTGAGCGGCAGCTTCGGCTTGGCGACGACCGGCGTGACCGCCGCGACGGGGGTGGCGGCGGGCGCCGGCTCCGGAGTAGCGGCAGCCGCCGCGGTCGGATAAGGCGAGTCGAACTTCGTGCCCTTCGCCACGAGTTCGGAGACGCGCTTGCCGAGTTCGGCGGCGAAGTCCGTGGACGTGCTCTTGATCTCGAACTTCGTGCCCTTGGCCCGGACCTCGAGCTGACCGGTCGGCAGCACGCGGGTGAGCTGCAACACCGCGCCGGCCTCGAGCGCCAGGTCCTGCGGCTTCTGGCCTTCGACGTTCACGACCACCGTCGTCGGCGTCTTCACCGTGACGGCGGTCGGCCAGAGAATCAGGTAACGGGAGATCGCGGCGAAATCCAGGGCCGGCTCCGCCGTGACGGCGACCGGGGCCGGGGCGGGCGGCGGCGAGGCGGCGGGCTTGGCCGTGGCGACCGTGGTCGGTGCGGGAGCAGCCGGCTTAGGCGCGACGGGCGGGACGGCGACCGGGGCGGGCGTCGGTTGAGCGACGCGCGGGCCGAGATCGATGGGCTTGATCGCCGTATCGCCGCGCCGGATGTCGACCTGGAAGCTCGGCGTCAGGAACAGGATGCCCGCGGCGCCGACAAGGGCGCCGAAGAGGAAGAGGAGCAGGCCTCGGAAGAAAGCAGCCATGATAATCAGGAGCCGGCCTTGATCTCGATGACGTCGTGCGGAGCGGCTTCGCGCTGGCCGGCCGGCGTGACGCGGATGTAGCGGGCGCGCGTGCGGTGTTCGGCCAGATTGGCGGCGCCGAGGTAGCCGAGGCCGCTCTGGATGCCGCCGGCGAGCGTGCCGAGGACCTGGTCGACCGTGCCGGAGACTTCCTTGAGCGCTTCGATCCCTTCGGCGGCGACCTTGCTGAACTTGCCGCTGGCGGAGTGTCCGTAGCGGGCGGCCGAACCCTTGCGCATGGCTTCGTGGGAACCCATGCCGCGGTATTCCTTATAAGTCTTGCCGTTGATCTCCATCAGCTTGCCCGGCGCTTCGCGCGAGCCGGCGAGGAGACCGCCGAGGATGACCGCGTCGGCCAGCGTGAGCGCCTTGACGATGTCGCCGCTCTTCGTGATGCCGCCGTCGGCGAGGATGCGCACGCCTTTCTTCGCGGCGGCGCGGGAAGCGACGTAAAGCGCGGTGAGCTGCGGGATGCCGACGCCCGCGACGATGCGGGTCGTGCAGATGGAACCGGGGCCCTGGCCGATCTTGACCGTATCGGCGCCGGCCGCGGCGAGGAATTCGACGCCTTCGCCGCTGGTGACGTTGCCGGCGATGAGCGTCAGGCCTTTGTGGGACTTGCGGAGGAGGCGGAGCGCGTCGCCGACGCCCTTGGTGTGGCCGTGGGCGGTCGAGATCGCGACGGCATCGGCGCCTTCGGCGACGAGCGCGCCGACATGGGCGAGCAGGCGGGCGCGGTCGATCTCGCCGTCGGCCGTGCGGGGCACCGAGACGGCGACGCCGACGCGCAGACGGAAATGGGCGTCGCGGGTCGGACGCACGTGGGCGCGGGATTCTTCGGAGATGCGCTCGATGTCGCTGAGGGTGAAGAGGCCGCGGAGGCGGTTCTTCGCATCGACGACCAGGAGCTTGTTCTGGCCGACGTGATCGGAGAACTTGCGGTCGGCGGTGGCGATCGGGTCCTTGCCGAGGTCCTTCTCCGCGACGGTGAAGACCTTGTCGCGGGGGATCATGACGGCGACGACCTTGCGCTGCCCGTGGCGTTCCTTGACGGCGCTGCCGGGCAGGAGGCCGAGGAGCGTGCCGTCGGCGGCGGTGACGGGGAAGGTGCTGAAGGCCAGGCCGTCGCGTTCGATGCGGGCGAGGACTTCGGCGATGGTGTCATCGGCCGAGACGACGGCGGGATCGCCGATCATGCCGTGGATGTGATTCTTGACCCGGCGCACTTCGGCGACCTGGTCGGCTTCCGCCATATTATAGTGCAGGAGGCCCAGGCCGCCGTTGAGGGCCATCGCGATGGCCATGCGGTGCTCGGTGACCGTATCCATGTCGGAAGACACGATCGGCAGGGACAGCGGAAGGGCGTCGGACAGGGAGGAGTCGAGGCGCGTCATCCGGGGCAGGACCTCGGAGTAGCGGGTAGCCAGGGAGACGTCGTCATACGTCAGGCCGAGGCCGGCGTTGGCGAGGAAGAAGCCGTCCGCGGACAGGTAGAAGCGTTCGTCGAGGGAAACGCGGCCCTTGGATTTCGAGGAGGCCATGAGTGGTCGGTTTCCCCAAAGGGTGTTAGGCACCCCCCCAAGGGGTGGCAAATTGATTTTGCGAGTTTGTCCGGATTGCCGTCTATTCGTCCCATGACCGGCGGCTTTTTCGACTTCAAACGTGTCCGTCGCCGACTGCGCTCCGCGATCGTGACCGGAGCCGGCGCCGTGGACAGCGTGGACCGCATCCTGCTGCGGACGCAATCCGACCAAGGCACGGGTTACGGCGAGATCGCCCCATGGCCCGGCTTTCCGACCGAGACGGCCGAGCAATCGTTGGAGTTCCTGCGTTCGGCCCAAGGTAACCTTCCCCATCTGCTCGCCGCCGTGGCCGCTTCGCCGGCACCCCTGCCCTGCCTCTCGGCGGCGCTCTCCAGCTGCCGGCATTGGAACCAGATCGCCGGCTACGGCGGCAGCCTGCCCTGCGCCGGCCTCCTGACCCTTTCCGTGCTCGAGACCGACGCAAAGGTGGCCGCGGGCTTCCGCACCCTGAAGATCAAGATCTCGCCCGAGACTTCCGAACAAGCGATCCGCACGGCGGCGGCGCGCTTCCCCGGCAAGCTGCGCCTCGACGCCAACGGCTCCTTGGACCTCCAAGCCGCGCGACGCTGGGCGGAGTTCGCCCGCGCCCACGAGCAGGTCGAATTCCTCGAACAGCCCCTGCCGGTCGGACATCCGGGCTACGCCTCGCTCGGACCCGATAAGATCGCGCTCGATGAATCGTTCCTCACGCCGGGGGGCGTCGACTGGGCCGGGACGGTCGTCGTGAAGCCGCTGCTCGCCGGCGACTGGGACGAACTCCTTGCCTGGCGCGGAGCGCACGCGGGCGCCGTCGTCTATTCCTCCTGCTTCGAGACCGCGATCGGCCGACAAGGCGCGCTCTGGCTGGCGGCGCAAGATCCGCAGGCGGGCACCGTCGGCTTCGATACGCTCGGTCGTTTCGAAAATGACGGCCGTGATCGCCATGCGGCCGGCGCGATGGCGACCGGACTCCCGGGCTACGACTGGGCGGGCTTCTGGCAGGAACTCACATGAGCGCCGTCGCGGTCTTCGAGGCGGAACACGCCGCGCACCTGCGCGAGGCATTGCGTGCGCATGACGCCGGGCTGCCGGTGTTCCTAGGCAACCCGCACTGGGCCGGGGCCGAACGCGAAGAAGCCGCGCGCCAGATTCCGCGCGGGACGACGATCCTTGGCACGACCTTGGAGCCGCGAGGACTGGGCACCTGCGATTTTCCGCTGAACTGGCGGGGGCGCGTGATGATCCCCACGGGCGGCACCGGCGGGAAGGTGAAGTTCATCATCCATTCCGGCGAAACGCTCCGCGCCGCCGCGCTCGGCCTACGCGACGCGCTCGTCGCCCGCGGACTTTCGCCCGTGCTCCACGGCGTGACGTGCACGCCGCCGTGGCATGTCAGCGGCTTCATGCCCGCCCTCCGCGCGCGGGTGACCGGCGGACGGCATCAGGTCATCGACGGACGCTTCCCCGAAACGTCCGCCCTGCCCTCCCTTGATCTGCCTGCCGACGGCACCAGGGTCATCTCGCTCGTGCCCGCGCAGCTGACGCGCCTGCTGGCGCACGCCGACGGCGAAGCGTGGCTCCGAAGCTTCCAGGTCGTCTTGCTCGGCGGCTCGGCCGTGCCCGCGCCGTTGCTCGTTGCGATCCGCACCCGGCGCCTGCCCGTCTTCCTCACCTATGGCGCGACCGAGACCGCGGCCGTCTGCGCGCTCTGTCCGCCGGAAAATATCTGGTCAGGCGAAACCGTACGCGGCACGCCGTTGCCGGGCGTCCGCTTCGCGGCGACCAGCGAAGGCATCATCACCGTCGCCAGCCCGTCGCTCGGACTCGGCGTCTGGCCCGACGGCCCGATGACGAATCCTTGGACGAGCGGCGACCGGGGCGACGTGGCGGCCGATGGCAGCGTGCGGATCACCGGACGCGCCGACCGCGTAATCGTCACCGGCGGCGAGAAGGTCGACCCCGCCCGCGTCGAACAGACGCTGCTCGCGACCGGACTCGTCAGCGAAGCGCTCGTGCTGGGCCTCCCTGACGCGACCTGGGGCGAGCTCGTGACCGCGTGCGTGGTCGCCGGGCCCGAGACCGAAGCCGCCCTGCGCCAGGCCTGCGAACAACTGGAGCCCACGGCGCGGCCACGGCGCTACGTGTTCGTGCCCGTCATGCCGACGAACGCGAGCGGCAAGCCGGA
>CALPIW020000137.1 GCA_943323725.2 Polynucleobacter meluiroseus
AACCCTGCTTGATGGGAGGCGTGAGCCTTCCCGCCCAGACGCATCCCGCCGCCACCCAGGCCCTCCTGGCGAAGCTGGGCCCGGAAGTCGTCCGGACCGACGAGGCGTCCTGCTTCGCGGCGTCGTTCGATAACATGCGGCTGTCCTTCATGCCCGAGGCGGTCATCCGCCCGGCGACGGAAGACGATATCGGCACCACGCTGAAGCTTGCGAACGCACACCGCGTGCCCGTCACGGTCCGCGGCCGCGGCACCGGCACGACCGGCGCCTGCGCCCCGATCAAGGGCGGCTGGGTCATCCACCTCGACCACTGGGACCACATCGAGATCGATCCGGTCTCGGCGATGGCGACCGTCCAGCCCGGCGCGATCACCGCGCACATCAATGACCGCGCCGCTCCGCACGGCCTCTTCTTCCCGCCGGACCCTTCGTCGGTGAAGCACTGCAGTATCGGCGGCAACATCGCCACCAACGCCGGCGGACTCCGCGCGGCCAAATACGGCGTGGTCCGCGACCACGTCTACGCCCTCGAGGGCTTCCTGCCCACGGGCGAGAAAGTCCGCTGGGGCGCCCCGCTCCGCAAATTCGTCAGCGGCCTCAACCTGCGCGATCTGTGGATCGGCTCCGAAGGCACGCTCGGCGTGATCACGAAGGCCACGCTGAAGCTCTCCGCCCTGCCCACCGCCCGCCGGACGTTCCTGCTGGCCTTCCGCACCGACGAAGCGGCGCTCGAGGCCGCCATCGACCTGATTTCCCTACGCGTGAATCCGTCCGTGCTCGAGTTCCTCGACGTCCAGACGGTGGCCGCCACCGAGAAGCGCCGCGGTAAGCGCGTGTTCACGGATACGGAACTAGGCGGCTCCACCGAGACGCACGCCGCTTTGCTCGTCGAAATCGACGGACATCCCGCCTCCCTCGCGGACGACGCCGTCAAGGTCGTCGCCTGGGCCAGGCGTCACGCGGTCGCCTTCCGCACCGATGAGGCCGCGCTTGAAGCGGCCATCGAACTCATCTCTCTGCGCGTGAATCCTTCGGTGCTCGAGTTCCTCGACGTCCAGACGGTCGCCGCCACGGAGAAGCGCCGCGGAAAGCGCGTCTTCACCGATGCCGAATTAGCCGGCTCCGCCGAGACGCATGCCGCCCTACTGGTCGAGATCGACGGTCATCCCGCCGTCCTCGCCGATGACGCGGCCAAGGTCGTCGCCTGGGCCAAGCGCCATGCGGTCTCCTTCCGCGCTCCCGAGGACGCGAAGGAAGCCGAAGCCCTCTGGGAACTCCGCCGCACCTGCTCGCAGGCGATGTTCACCCTGGGTGACGCCAAGCTCAACGAAGACGTGGTGGTGCCGATCCGCAACTACGTCGCCCTGCTCCGCTTCACCCGCGAGATCCGCGACCGCTTCGGCCTGGCGACCCCGACCTTCGGCCACGCGGCCGACGGCAACTTCCACGTCCACATCATGTATGACCGGTTCAACCCGGAGCACTGCCGCAAGGCCGAACAGGCCATCCGCGAGGTGATGGAGAAGGTCGTCGAACTCGGCGGCGCGATCACGGGCGAACACGGCATCGGCCTCGCTAAGTCCCCCTTCCTTTGCCTGCAACATACGCCGGAAGAGATCTCCGCGATGCGTGCGATCAAGCACGCCCTCGACCCGAACGGCATCCTCGCCCCCGGCCAGATCTTCGAACCCTTCAACGTCTGGGAGCATCGTCCGATCAAGGTCACGCTACCTTGGGACAAACACTGAACCATGCCCCGCACCGTCGCCGTCTTCGATTGGGACGGAGTCGTCATCGACTCCTCCGTCGCCCATGAACGCTCCTGGGAGGCCCTCGCCAAGGAGGAGAACCTCCCGTTGCCGGCCGACCACTTCAAGCGCGGCTTCGGCAAGCGCAACGAGCTGATCATCCCGGACATCCTCAACTGGGCGCGCGACCCCGCCGAGGTGAAGCGCCTGTCCAATCGCAAGGAAGCCCTCTACCGCGACATCGCCCGCACCGGCCACGTCCGCCTGCTCCCCGGCGTCCGCGAACTCTGCGGCGCCCTCAAGGACCTCGGCATCCCGTGCGTCATCGGCACCTCGACGCACAAGGAGAACCTCGCGCTGTCCTTCGAGCTCTTCGGCATCGGCCACTTCTTCGCCGGCGCGGTCGCCAGCGAGGACGTCACGAAGGGCAAGCCTGACCCGGAAGTCTTCCTGAAGGCCTGCGCCCTCGGCGACGGCGACCCGGCGACGTCCTTCGTCTTCGAAGACTCCTTCTCGGGCCTGCAGGCCGGCCTGTCCGGCGGCTTCATCACGATCGCCCTCGCGACGACCAATACCCGCGAGCAGCTGGAGCCCGTCGGTGCGCACCGCATCGTGAAGGACCTCTCCGAAGTCGACCCGCAGTGGCTCGCCCGCGGGCGCCTGGGCTGAGATGGAATTCCGGCTCAAATCCGACTACCGCCCGATGGGCGACCAGCCGACCGCGATCGCCGCGCTCGATGCCTCCCTCCGTGCCGGTAACGGCCGCCAGACGCTCCTTGGCGTCACGGGCTCGGGCAAAACGTTCACGATGGCGAACCTGATCGTCCAGCAGCAACGCCCGGCGCTGATCATCTCGCACAACAAGACGCTAGCCGCCCAGCTCTACTCGGAGTTCAAGAACTTCTTCCCCGAGAACGCGGTCGAATACTTCGTCAGCTATTACGACTACTACCAGCCGGAGGCCTACGTGCCGGCGACGGACACCTTCATCGAGAAGGATTCGGCGATCAACGAAGACATCGAACGCCTGCGCATCAGCGCCAGCAGCGCCCTGCTCTCCCGCCGGGACGTGATCGTGATCGCCTCGGTGTCCTGCATCTACGGCCTCGGCTCGCCCGAAGACTTCCTGGCCGCGATGATCGCCCTCAAGACGGGCATGACGCTGCGCCGCGACGAGCTCCTCGCGAAGCTGGTGGCCAACCAATACGTCCGGAACGACGCGATCCTGGAACGTTGCAACTTCCGCGCCCGCGGCGAGACGATCGACGTCTGGCCGGCCTACATGGAATCCGCCGTCCGCCTGGAGTTCTGGGGGGACACGCTCGAAGCCATCCGCGAACTCGACCCGGTCAGCGTGAAGCCGGGCAAGCAACTCGACAAATTCGACCTCTATCCGGCCAACCAGTACGTCATGGCCCCGGGCCGCGTGAAAGCCGCCGGCGACGCGATCCGCGCCGAGCTCGAGGAGCGCGTGGCCCACTTCGAGAAGACGAACCGCCTCGTGGAAGCCCAACGCATCCGCATGCGCGTCGAGCACGACCTCGAGATGCTCCGCGAGACGGGCTTCTGCCCAGGGATCGAGAACTACTCGATGCACATGTCCGGCCGCCGCCCCGGCGAGCGACCGCACTGCCTCCTGGACTTCTTCCCGAAGGACAAGCTGGTCTTCATCGACGAAAGCCACGTCTCGGTCTCCCAGATCGGCGGGATGTATCACGGTGACCGCGCCCGCAAGGAACGCCTCGTCGAATTCGGCTTCCGCCTGCCCTCCGCGCTGGAAAACCGCCCCCTCCGCCCCGAAGAATTCGACGAACTCGTCGACCAGGTCGTGTACGTCTCCGCCACGCCGGCGCCCCACGAATACAAGGTCTCGTCCGTCATCGCCGAACAGGTCATCCGTCCGACGGGCCTGCTTGATCCGATCATGGAAGTCCGCCCGATCGCCGGACAAGTCGAAGACATCATCGGCGAAGCCAAGGCCGTCGCCGCCCGCGGCTACCGCACGCTCGTGACGACGCTCACGAAGCGGATGTCCGAGGATCTCGCCAACTTCATGCGAGACAGCGGCCTGAAGGTCGAATACCTGCACTCCGACATCGATGCGATCGAACGCGTCGAGATCCTGCGCCGCCTGCGCGCCGGACACTTCGACGTCCTCGTGGGCGTCAATCTGCTCCGCGAAGGCCTCGACCTTCCCGAAGTCGCGCTCGTGGGCATCCTCGACGCCGACAAGGAAGGCTTCCTCCGCAGCGAGACGAGCCTCATCCAGACCTCCGGCCGCGCGGCCCGTCACCTCGAAGGCAAGGTCCTGCTTTACGCGGACGTGATGACGAAGTCGCTCACGCGCGCCCTGACGATCTGCGGCGACCGCCGTAAGCGCCAGGAGGCCCATAACACGAAGTACGGCATCACGCCGAAGAGCACCCAGCGTAAGATCGAGGAGAGCCTCGTGGACCTGGAAGCCGACGAGGCGCTGGCGGTAGCCGAAGGCACCGACGACCGCGACATCGCGCGCGTCCTGGCCGACATGGAAACCGAGATGCTGGCGGCCGCCGATGAACTGCAGTTCGAGCGCGCGGCCACCCTGCGCGACCAGATCGAAGCCCTGCGTACCGGCAAGCCGGCCTCGCCGAAACGCCACAAGGGCCGCCGCTGATCAGCCGAAGCGGCGGGTCAGGTCGGCGTCCGTCCACTCGATATACGTTCGGCGACCGCGCGGGCACGTGCCTGGCTGGGCGGTGCGGAACAAGGCCTGCACGAGCTCCGTCAGTTCGCCATCCGAGAGGCTGTCGCCTTTCCGGCGGGCCTTGTTGACGGCGAGTTTGGCGAGAGCGTCATACGCCAGCGCGGGCCGACCGAAGTCGCCTTCGCGGCGGGCCATCTCGGCCAGCAGGTCACGCACGAAGGCCAGCGCCTGTTCGGGCTCGAGCCACGCCGGCAGCGCTTGGATGCGCCAGAAGTTACGTCCGTATTCCTCGAAGTCGAAACCGGCGGAAGCCAGCAACGGCAGGCGCTCCTTAAGCACCGCGGCGGGCAGCGGCTCGAGTTCGATGCTCAACGGGACGAGGAGCGGCTGGCTCACCGGCTTCTGCGCGGTGAACTGCGCGAGGATGGACTCGTAAAGCACGCGCTGATGCGCGGCGCCCAGATCGAGGACGGCGAGCCCGGTCGGGGTCTCGAAGACGGCGCGCTCTTCGCGCAGGCGCGAGAGGAGACGCCAGCCGAGACGGACGGAGGGCGCGTGGGTCGGCGAGACCGGCGGAGGCGCCGCGGACGGCACGTAAGCCGGGGGTGTGGCTCCGGCGGAGACCGGCGCGCTGACGCTCGGAGCATCGACGGCCAGCGGAGTGGCCGGCGTGATCGTCGGGACGGTCTCAGTCGGCAGACCGTCGTCGGCCCGGGCGCG
>CALPIW020000138.1 GCA_943323725.2 Polynucleobacter meluiroseus
GGTGGGTTGAGAGGCAGGCAGGAAGATACAGGTGCAAAGGTGCAAAGGAGAGACGATGCATGAGGTAGGGACGTGATCACCATCACGTCCGTTCGCCAATCAGTGTAGGGATTTCATAGGACTGGCTGAGAGCCGACGATTTCACGGCCTCGGCTTCGAACGGATGCGATAGTGATCGCATCCCTACCCCGAGACAGCGCTAGGTCAGCACGCAGTGCTGACCCTACCCAAGGCAGAGGAAGTAACTCAAAGGGAAACCGGAGACCGGATGATTGGCTGGGGCATTATTTCGGGTCTCAGCCTGATCACCTGCCACCCGCCACCTGAAAGTGATTCGGTCCGCTAGGTCAGCACGCGGTGCTGCCCCTACCTTCACGCCACTATCATTCCCCAACCGCCAACCGCTAACCGCCAACACCTTCCTCACTCCTTGCCATCCTTAGCCCATTATCCACTCTATCATACATGCGCTGCCTCCTCCCCCTGCTCGCTTTCGCCACGGTGTTCGCCGCCGACGCCCCTGCCCCGCTCCGGGTCTTCCTCCGTTGTGGCCCGAAGACCCACGGTCCGGGCGACCACGATCACCCGGCCTTCGCGCGCGACTGGCAGCCTATGCTGACGCAGGCCGGCATGAAGGTCTCCGTCGGTGACGCCGACGCCAAGGGCGTGCAGACCTTCCCGTCCGACGAAGAACTCGCTCGGACCGACGTACTCGTCATCCACCGTCAAGGCGGCGGCGACTTCAAGCCCGACGAACGCGCCCGTGTCGCGAAGTTCGCGGCCCGCGGCGGCAGCTTCGTCGTGATCCACGCCGGCGCCGTCGCCGGTAACGACGCCTCGGCCGACTTCTACAAAGACCTCGTCGGCGGCTCCTGGCGCCAGAAGGTGACCAAGTGGCGCGAAGGCCCCATGCAGCTCAGCTTCGTAGACAAGGAGCACGCCATCACGAAAGCCGTCGCCGACTTCGGCATGAAGGACGAGATCTACTACGACATGGACCTGCGCGCCGACATCCACCCGCTCGCGACCGCGCCGACGCCGAAGAAGGTCGGCGACGGCTTCGAAGCGCAGACGCAGATCTGGACGTATGAGAAGCCCGGCGCGCAGCGCGCGTTCGTCTTCATTCCCGGCCACACCTACGCGAACTTCAGCCGTCCCGACGTGAAACTCCTGCTCTTCCGGGGCATCGCGTGGGCGGGCCGTCACGCCAACCCGCAGGCCTTCGATCAGGCCGCGAGCCTGCAGATCTGCGTCTTCCCGGTACCGCCCTCGACCGAGCCGGAGAAGAAGTGAGATGAGGGGTAGGGGTAGTCAGCGTGGCTCGTAACTCATTCGAACCTAGCCCGACCTCTAGACCCCTATCGCCTAGCAACCGAGGATCTCGCGGATCTTCGAGCGGCGGTAGCGGAAGATTCCTTCCACCTTCTTCTTCACGAAAGGATAGGCGACCTCGCCGAACGGCCAGAGCGGCAGCTTGTAGAGCACCTCGTCGTCCATGCGCGTCTTGCCGCCTTCGTCGGAGAAAGTGTGCGTATGGAACCAGACGGCGTAAGGGCCCTTGAGCTGCTCGTCGGCGAACACGTAAGGCGGCTCCCAATGGGTGATGCGCGTGCGCCAGCCGAACGGGATGCCGTTGAGCGAGAGGCTGTAGTCGATCAGCGTGCCCTGCCGCATCACGATCGGCAGCGGGGTCTTGATACGGAAGCTCAGTTCCGGCGGCGTGATCGCCTGGAGGTTCTCGGCCTTGGAGAAGAACTCGAAGACCTGCTCGACCGGGAGCGGCAACAGCGTGCTCTCGAAGTAGCGGTGGACGCCGCGCGGGAGGGAGTTCGGTTTCGCGAGATGGTCGCGGCGGTGGGCGCGGATGACGTCGCTGTAATCGGACACGGGAGAGGGCGTTAGGAGCAAACTGGCGTGCCCGAGGCGGGGTGTCAATAGACCCCTCGGGGAAAGGGCTTGCCGAGGGGGCCGGTCGGGTTTCCCTTGGGTGATACCCATTTCCAATGGCCTCCCCCCATTCTCGCCGCCGGACCACCGGTGCCTTCGGCAACAACAAGCCCCGCGACATCAAGCGCGACTTCAGCCGCCCCGAACCCACCCCGGTTGACAGCACCCCGCGGGAGCCCTCCTTCGCCGACAAGCTCATCACCTTCTCGCAGCCCATCCTTGAGCAGGCCGGCGGCAACCACACCGCCGCCAAGGGCGCCATGAACGTCGCCATCCTCATCTGGAACGCCGCCATCGAGGGCGACGCCAAGATCGCGGAAGCCAAGACCCGCCTGGCCAGCCTCCCCGGCGCCACGGCCGAGCAGGTCGAAGAACTCGTCACCACCATGGTGGCCCGCAAAGCCGAGCTCTACCCTGAGGAGAAGCTCGTCGTGACCAATTTCATCCTCAAGTTCAGCCACAAGCAGGGCGCGCAGTTCCGTGTCTCGGCGGTCAACATCAACCCGGAAGGCGTCAAGAAAGCCGACCTTTCGGACATGGTGAAGGTCACGGCCTAAAGTCCGAGTTTTCCCATTTGCAGTCGGCTGGCTTGAGGTCTGATTGGATGACGCATGAACACCGTCGTCCTCCGCAACGCTGAGATCATCAACGAGGGTCGTCGCTTCCACGCCGACGTCCTCATCCGAGACGGCCGTATCGAGCGCATCGGCGTCATCCCCGCTGGCACCCAGGCCGACCAAGAATACGACCTGACCGGCAAATTCCTCGTCCCCGGCCTGATCGACGATCAGGTGCACTTCCGCGAACCCGGCCTGACCCACAAGGCCTGCATCGCCAGCGAAGCCCGCGCGGCCGTGGCCGGCGGCGTGACCTCGTTCATGGAGATGCCGAACACGAATCCTCCGGCGGTCACGCACGAGGAACTCGCGAAGAAATACGCGATCGGCGCGGCCACCTCGGTCGCCAACTACTCCTTCTTCTTCGGCGCCACCAACTCCAACGTCGAAGCCATCAAGGGCATCGACCCGCGCAACGTCTGCGGCGTGAAGGTCTTCATGGGCTCCTCCACGGGCGACATGCTCGTCGACCAGGTCGCCACCCTCGAAGGCATCTTCCGTCACTCCCCCACCCTCATCCTGACGCACTGCGAGGACACCCCGCGCATCAAGGCCGCCGAAGCCGCCGCCAAGGCCAAGTGGGGCGAAGACGTCCCGGCCGCCGAACACCCGCGCCTGCGCGACGTGGAAGCCTGCTACGCCTCGTCTTCGATGGCGGCCGAACTCGCCCGTCGTCACGACGCGCGTCTGCACATCCTGCACATCACCACCGCCAAGGAGCTCTCGCTCTTCAGCGCCGCGCCGCTCAAAGGCAAGCGCCTGACCGCCGAAGCCTGCGTGCACCACCTCTGGTTCTCCGACGCCGACTACGCCCGCCTCGGCCACCAGATCAAGTGCAACCCCGCCATCAAGACCGCCGCCGACCGTGACGCCGTGCGCGCCGCCGTGGCCTCGGGCGTCATCGACGTCATCGCGACCGACCACGCCCCGCACACCTGGGACGAGAAATCGCAGACCTACTTCAAGGCCCCGTCCGGCCTGCCGCTCATCCAGCATTCGCTGCTCATCCTCGTCGAACTCGCCCGCCAGGGAGCGTTCACGCTCGAGACCGCCATCCAGCGCGCCTGCCATGCGCCGGCGATCCTCTTCGGCGTCGAGAAGCGCGGCTTCATCCGCGAAGGCTATTGGGCC
This sequence comes from Polynucleobacter meluiroseus, assembly GCA_943323725.2. Classification (GTDB taxonomy): domain Bacteria; phylum Verrucomicrobiota; class Verrucomicrobiia; order Opitutales; family UBA953; genus UBA953. Next base: position 3,696 of record CALPIW020000138.1, read on the forward strand.
GACCTCGTGGTCGTCGACCCCGCCAAGCCCCAGCCCGTGACCAAGGCCGGCCTGCTCTACCAGTGCGGCTGGTCGCCCTTCGAAGGCCACACCTTCGGCAGCAGCATCGAACGCACCTTCGTCAACGGCATCTGCGTCTACGAGAACGGCCAGGTCCGCGCCGACGCCCCGAAGGGGATGAGGCTGACATTCGACGGAAACGCGCGTTAGTAGATAGCGGTTGGCGGTTAGCGGTAAGCGGTTGGAAAAACCGGCAGAGGAGGACTGCGTGGATCGCTGAGTGGAGGACTGGATAGAGGACTGAATTGAAAAGATAGCAGGCTGATTTCCCCTGTTCCTTTCTCGATTCAGCCCTCGCAATCTGGTTTAAGCGCTTAGCGGTTGGGTAAGCCTAAGAGGGCGCGATAAATCACGCCCCTACCCCTTTTGTGGCGTGTCTAACCGCCTACCGCCAACCGCTTACCGCTTACCGCTTGTGTTGTCATCGGCCCTAAACTCCATACTCCAAACCCTAGTCCCCGACACATGTTCACCCTCCTGAAGACCGATACGACCACGGCCGCGCGCCTCGGCGTCCTGAAGACCCCCCACGGGGAGGTCCGTACGCCGGTCTTCATGCCGGTGGGCACCCAGGCCACGGTGAAAGGCCTCTCGCCCCAGCAGGTCGCCGAGACGGGCGCCCAGATCCTGCTCAGCAACACCTACCACCTGAACCTACGTCCCGGACGCGAAATCGTCCGCGCCGCCGGCGGCCTCCACAAGTTCATGCACTGGGACAAGCCGATCCTGACGGACAGCGGCGGCTTCCAGGTCTTCTCGCTCGCGAAGCTCCGCACGATCACCGACGAGGGCATCCATTTCAGCTCCCACCTCGACGGCAACAAGCTGTTCCTCGACGTGAAGGACTGCTTCGACATCCAGGACGCGCTGGGCTCGGACATCGCGATGGTGCTCGACGAGTGCCCGCCCTACCCTTGCGAACGCGCCTCATGCGAAGTCGCCGTGACCCGCTCCATCCGCTGGGCGAAGGAGATGCTCCAGCTGGCCAAGGACAGCGGCTTCCTCGCCTCGGGACGTCACCTCTTCTGCATCAACCAAGGCTCGGTCTATGACGACCTGCGTATCCGTTGCGCCGAAGAACTCGGCGGCCTCGATTTCCCCGGCCACGCCATCGGCGGCGTCAGCGTCGGCGAGCCGGAAGAGCACATGCTCCATCAGGTCGGCCTCGTCGCGCCGCTCCTGCCGAAGAACAAGCCTAGGTACGTGATGGGCGTCGGCACCCCGCCCCAGCTCCTCCGCATGGTCGCGCTCGGCGCGGACATGTTCGACTGCACGATGCCCACGCGCATCGGCCGCCACGGCGGCGCGTTCACGCCCGACGGCCCGATCAGCGTGAAGCACCTGCGCTACAAGGAAGACCACCGCCCGCTCGTCGAGGGCATGGACAACTACA
>CALPIW020000139.1 GCA_943323725.2 Polynucleobacter meluiroseus
ACGAGGTCACGTCCATCGATCAAAGGATTACGATAACGGAATTCGGCGGCGGGCTGGACCTCCGCTTGGAGCGCGGCGAGTTCCTCGAAAGCGAAATCACCGACCATGCCCGCGTGCAGGGATGTTCCGCAACCGACCATGACGATACGCTGCAGGTCGAGGAGTTCGCGGGCGCTGGTGCCCATGCCGGACAGGACCGCGGTCCCGTTCAGGAGGTCCAGACGGCCACGGAGGGCGTTCCGGACCGACTCGGGTTGCTCGTGGATCTCCTTGAGCATGAAATGGTCGTAGCCGCCCTTCTCCACCGCCCCGGGTTCGAACTCGAGTTCGGCGACGTCCCGATCCATGGGAGCATGGTTCAGATCCGTGATGTCCACGGAGTCAGCGGTGACCAGGGCGACGTCGCCGTCGTCGAGGTAGATGACCCGCCGCGTATGCGAGATGAGGGCCGAGGGATCGGAAGCGATCAGGCACTCTCCTTCGCCGACGCCGATGACGAGCGGGCTGCCTTTCCGCGCGACGACGATGTGACCGGGTTCGTCGGCCGAAATCACGGCGATGCCGTAGGCGCCTTCGACCTGGCGCAGGGCGGCGATGACGGCCTTGCGGAGGTCGCCTTTGTAATATTCGCCGACCAGTCGGGCGACGGCTTCGGTGTCGGTCTCGGAGGCGAAGACGTGTCCCTTGGCCTCGAGCTTGGCGCGGATGGCCCGATAATTCTCGATGATGCCATTATGGACGAGGCGGATGCGACCGCTGGCATCGGCATGGGGGTGGGCATTGGCTTCGGTCGGCGCCCCGTGGGTCGCCCAGCGGGTGTGGGCGATGCCGACGACGCGACGGGTTTGCAGTTCCTCGGGCCACTCGGCCCGGACCTTGTCGGCCAGGCGGGAGACCTTGCCCACGGCCCGCAGAGTCAGGAGCTCGTTGCCGTCTTGGACGGACAGACCGGCCGAATCATAGCCTCGGTACTCGAGCCGGCGAAGGCCGCCGAGGAGGACTGGCGTGGCCGCATGGCGACCGACATAGCCGACGATGCCGCACATGGTCAGGCAAGGATGTCCTTGTCGACGATGGCGCCGGGCAAGGTCGAGGTCTTGGGCCAGAGCTTACGCCCGGGGTACAAGGAGGTATGGATGCCGGTATGGACGCCGTCTCCGACGATCGTGCCGAGCTTACGACGGCCGGTATCGACCATGCGTCCGGCGACCGGACTACGATGCGCCCCACCGTCGTGACGTAGATTGGAAGTGATCGTACCCGCCCCGAAGTTCACCTTCTCGCCGAGGATGGAGTCACCGAGGTAAGAAAGATGACCGACGTTCGTGCCGGGCAGCAGGATCGAGTTCTTGATCTCGACGGCCTGGCCGACGTGGCATTTGTCGCCGATGGAAGTCGAACCCCGGATGTAGCAGTTCGGACCTACCTTGCAGTGATCGCCTATGATGACGTCGCCTTCGATGACGACGCCCGGCAGGATCTTGGGGCCTTTACCGACCTGCAGGCGTCCGTCGACATACAGTGATGCGTGCGCGCCGGATTCCTGGACGTAAACCTTACGAGCCGTCATGGCCTCGACGTTGGCCCGCAGCAGGTCCCAAGCGTAGGTGATCGCGAAGGATTGGCTGGCGCGCAGTTCGCGGCCACCGCTTTTGCGGGCGACCAAGACGACACCCTCCGCAGTCGTCATGGAGCCATAGGAGGCATCGGTGACGAAGGTCGCCAGTTCCGCCGACGAGAACCAGGCCGAGGCATGAACGGACAAATCGGCATCAGCTCCCGAAGTTTCGGTCAAGCCAAGAGCCAGCAGCGCGGCCGCCTGATGACGTCGCAAGGCGATATTCGCCAAGGGAAAGTCACCGAGAGACCGCGTGAGGGTCAACGGGTGGCAACCAGGGGTCTCTCCGGCTTCAGCGAGGAAGAAGGTAGCCATCTCAGAGGGACTCGAAATCGGCCTCCACGGCGGACTTGAAGGCCAGCGACCAGCGATCGACCTCCCCCTGGTCTTGGTGTTCGACGAGAATGCGCAGTTTGTTCTCCGTGCCCGAGTAGCGGATGAGATGGCGTCCGACTTTGCCGAAAGCCGCGTCCGCCTTGCTGATCTCTTCCTGCAACGTGTGCAGCTGGCTCAGCGGTACCCGGGAACGGACCTTCAGGTTCACCAAGGACTGCGGGTATTCCCGCATGCCCGCGGCGAGATCCGCCAAGGTAGCACCCTTCTTCCGCATGAACCTCAGGACCTGCAAGGCGCTGAGGATGCCGTCACCCGTCGAAGCGTAATCGGCGAAGATGAGGTGGCCGGAGTTCTCGCCCCCGAACGAATAGCCACCCTTGCGGAGGGCTTCGATGACGTGGCGATCGCTGACGGCCGTGGTGACCACGCCGATGCCGGCCTTGCGCATGGCTTCGTGCAGGCCGAGGTTCGACATGACGGTGCAGACCATCGTGTTGCCGCTGAGCTTGCCTTCTTCCTTCAAGGCGAGTGCGCACAGCGCCAGGATGCGGTCACCGGAGACGCTGGCGCCGCTCGCGTCACTGAAGATCACGCGGTCGGCGTCGCCGTCGAGCGAGATGCCGACATCGGCTCCCTGCTCCTTCACGACCTTTCCGGCGTACTCCGGATAGAGGGCGCCGACGCCGGCGTTGATGTTGATGCCGTCGGGCTCGACGCCGAGTTTGACCACTTTGGCGCCGAGCTCCTTGAAGATGAGCGGCGCCAGGAGGTAGCCCGCCCCATGGCCGCAATCCACGACGACCTTCATCCCGTCGAGGCTGGCGTTGCCCAGGCTGTGCTTCACGAACTCGATGTAACGACCGCGGGCATCGTCGATGCGGTAGGCCTTGCCGATCTTGTCGCCGGTCACGCCGTTGGCCTTCACGTCGTAAAGGACTTCCTGTTCGACGAGCGCTTCCAGGTCATCGGAGAGTTTGAAGCCGTCCGGGCCGAAGATCTTCAGGCCATTGTCTTCGTAGGGATTATGCGAAGCAGTCAGCATGATGCCGGCGCCGCAGCCCATGGACTTAGTGAGATGCGCGACCGCCGGCGTCGGCATCGGGCCGACGAGGAACACGTCCATGCCGCTGGAGACGAGCCCGCTGGTCAGCGCGGTCTCAAGCATGTACCCGGAGATGCGGGTGTCCTTGCCGATGATGACGCGATTGTGATTGGCCCCGCTGGAACGGAGCACCCGCGAAATCGCCTGGCCAATCCGGAGGGCAATTTCCGGGGTGATCGGATATTCGTTAGCCCGTCCGCGAATGCCGTCCGTTCCGAAGAGTTTGGTCGCCATGGCCCTAATTCCGATGAAACCAGAGGGTTTAGCAAGATTAAATGAGCGAAAAGCATCCTATATGACAGATATGAGCGTTTCGGGCATTAATCTTAAATGAGGATTAAACAACGGAGCGGTTCGGCCGAATTACGATAGGTCCAAAAGACCGAAAGAAATCGAGCGAGCAAATGGGGAGGTCTGGAGCATGAACCATCATCTCGCACGAAGAACAAATGGGGGCTCAGTTATTCGAGGGAGATTGAGATGAGGAAGCGACCCTATCCGTCATTCATCATTCGACAGGAACTAGACCACGGCGTTGAGTGTCAGCCCCCTGATGCGCCCCACGCACGCCACTTCCCTGCTCTGCCTGCTTGGCGCGGCCTTCGCTTGCGCGGCCGACGCGCCGGTCGACTTCAATCGTGAGGTGCGTCCGATCCTTTCCGACCGCTGCTACGGTTGCCATGGGCCCGACGCCGACAAAGGTCGCAAGGCCGGCTTGCGTCTCGATGAATTCGCCGGGGCGACGAAAGAATTGAAGAGCGGTGATGTGGCGGTGGTGCCGGGTGACGTCAAGAAGAGCGCTCTGGTCCAACGGATCCTGAGCGAAGATGAGGAAGACGTGATGCCGCCGCCGGAACTGCATCGCCCGCTCTCTCCGCAGGAGAAGGACATCCTGATGCGCTGGGTGAAACAAGGCGCGAAATATGATCCGCACTGGGCTTTCGTGAGTCCGCAGTCTCATCCGACCCCGACGATTGCTGACCCTTCTTGGGCGAAAGATCCGCTGGATGCTTTCATTGCCCAAGCTGCGGCCAAGAAAGGCCTCCGTCCTTCGGCCCCCGCCGACCGTGCGACCCTGCTCCGCCGTGCTTCTTTTGCGCTGACGGGCCTCCCTCCGACGATCGCCGAGGTCGACGCCTTCTTGGCAGACACTTCGCCCGATGCCTATGAGAAGCGTGTCGATGCCTTGCTGGCCTCGCCACGTTACGGCGAGCATCTGGCGGTCGCTTGGCTGGATCTGTCGCGTTACGCCGACACCTGGGGCTATACCGGCGACAAGGCGATGTTCGCCTGGCCTTGGCGTGATTGGGTACTGAAGGCCTTCAACGAGAACAAGCCTTACGACCAGTTCCTGACCGACCAGCTCGCCGGAGACCTCCTCCCGAAACCGACCCAAGACCAGCGCGTCGCCACGGCTTACAATCGCATCCACCGCATGACTTTCGAAGGTGGCTCGATCGCCGAGGAGTTCCGCCAAGACGGCATCAATGACCGCGTGATGACTGCCGGCTACGGCTTCATGGGTCTGACGATGGAATGTTCGCGCTGCCACGACCACAAATACGACCCGATCTCGCAAAAGGACTATTTCTCGATGGCGGCGATGTTCGGCGACCAGAACGAGAACGGTTTACTCTCCTATCATGGTGAAGTGCCGCCGCCTTTCGTGCGCCTGTATAAGTCCGACGAAGAACGTCGGAAGGAAGCCGAGCTCCGCGCCGCCGTGAGCGCGGCCGAACAAGGACTGGTCACCACGCACACCGCCACGGCCAAGGCCGAAGTGAAGGTGCCGGCCCCGGTCGCCCACTTCCCGCTCGAAGCTTTAACGAAGACGGGCGTCGATGACGCGCTCGCCGGAGGCAAGCCGGCCAAGTTCGAGCGCCGCGGATCCCCGGAAGACCTGCAGCTGGTCCCGGGCGTCAAAGGCCAGGCGGTGAAGTTCGACGGTGATGCCAGTTTCATCCTGCCGGAATTCAAGCAGCTAGGCCGCTTGGATGCCTTCACCTTCTCGGCCTTCCTGCGTCTCGGTGAAAAGAACGCCCGCGCGACGGTCCTGC
>CALPIW020000140.1 GCA_943323725.2 Polynucleobacter meluiroseus
GATGACCTGACTCCAGAGCAGTAGCGACTCCACCCTACCCTCCCCGGCCAGGCCGATGACGAGCAAGGCCGGCGCGAGCGCCGCTAGGCGGGTGGCCACACGGATGATCCACCCGGCCGTCTTGATCTTCAGGAAGCCTTCCAAGACGATCTGGCCGGCCATGGTGCCGGTGATGGTCGCGTTCTGACCCGACGCGAGCAGCGCGACAGCGAAGAGCGTGCCGGCGAACGTCGCGCCGAGCACGCCGTCCAGGAGGCGATGGGCCTCGCGGATATCGGTCACGGCCTCCGGACGGCCATGGAAGGCGGCGGCGCTGAGCACGAGCAGGCCGGCGTTGACGAAGAAGGCCAGGCTGAGGGCGAGCGTGGAATCCCACGTGGCGAAGCGCATGGCCTCGCGGCGCTCTTCCTCGGTCCGGCCGAAATCGCGGGAACCCACGATCGACGAGTGGAGGTAAAGGTTATGCGGCATGACCGTGGCACCGATGATGCCGAGCGCCACGAAGAGCATGCCCGGGCGGGTCAGCACGTCGGTCGTGGGGATGAAACCCTTCACCATTTCGGCGACGACAGGCTTGGCCAGCAGGAGCTCCACGCCGATGCAGGCGGCGATGGTCAGGACCAACACGGCGACGAGCGACTCGAGCCAGCGGTAGCCGAGGCGCGTGAGCGCGAGCAGGACGAGCACGTCCAACGCGGTGATGATGGCGCCGAAGAACAGCGGGATGCCGAAGAGGATCTGCAGCGCGATGGCGGAGCCGAGCAGTTCGGCGAGGTCCATCGCGATGATGCCGAGCTGGGCGGCGACCCAGAGGAACTTACCGACGAGCGGCGAATAGCGCTCCCGGCAGGCCTGCGCGAGGTCGAGGCCGGTCGCGACATTGAGGCGCACGCACAGGTGCTGGAACAGGATCGCCATCAGGTTCGACAGCAGGATGACCCAGAGCAGCGCGTAGCCATACTGCGAACCGCCGGCGAGGTCGGTGGCCCAGTTACCCGGATCCATATAACCGACGGACACGAGGAACCCCGGACCGACGAAACCGAGGAAACGACGAAAAGCAGTGAAGCGGGAGGCGTTACGGTCGGGATGCGGTTCGCCTGTTCTCATCAGCCTCGAGCATCACCGCCGCACGGACGCTGTCAATCCGCCGCCCGCCTGATGGCATCCATCGCCACCAGCGTCCAGAGGGCCGTCCGCCAGGCATGGGAGCGGATGAGGCTGCCGAGCGCGGGCGAGCCAGGGCCCTCGAACTGCAGGCGCCGGTGGCACGGTACGGACCAGAGCCCGGTAAGGGCCCAGCAGGCGAGGACCAGCCCCAGGGCCGGCCAGCCTTCCCCCGCGCTGAAGACCAGCCAGGCATGCCCGCCGAGCTGCAGCAGGAGCAAAGGACCGACGACCCGGCCGACTTTCCGCGTATAGTCCTCGTGGTGGCGGGCGAACTCCGCGGCCTCCCAGCGGGCGAAATCCGGATAGGTGCAGAGCAGGATCAGCCAGGACACCGCGGCCATGGCGACGTCCACGCAGGCCAGCCCGAGAGCGAGTAAACGAGGGTCCATGAGGGCACCGAAGTCGGTTTTACCCTTTGCACAAATCTTCCGGATGCTAAAACCGAGGCATGCCCCGCCCCTTCCTCGGTCTGCTCCTCGCCGCGCTTTCCTGCCTCCTGCCGCTCGGCGCCCAGGAGACCCCGCCCAATATCGTGATCCTCTTCGCCGACGACCTCGGCATCAACGACCTCGGCTGCTTCGGTCGCAAGGACCAGCGCACGCCGAACCTCGATAAGCTCGCCGCCGACGGCGCCCGCTTCACGCAGGCTTACGCCGCGGCATCGGTGTGCTCGCCTTCACGTGCCGCCCTGATGACGGGCCAGAGCCCCGCCCGCCTGAAGATCACGACCTTCCTGACCGGACGCACCGACCGCTCCTCGCATCGCCTGCTCAGCGCGCCGATCAACCTGCACCTGCCAGCCGGCGTCCCGACGATCGCCGAACTGCTCAAGCCCAAGGGCTACGTGTCCGCCGCCGTCGGCAAGTGGCACCTCGGCGGCAAGGGCCATCAGCCGACCGATCACGGCTTCGACGAATACTTCCCCGGCCGCGCGAACCCCGGCGCGGAATCGCCGCAAGGCGGCAAAGGCGAGCTCGGTCAGGCGGACTTCGCTGCGAACTTCATCGCGAAGAACAAGGCCAAGCCCTTCCTGCTCTACCTCGCCTTCGATAACCCGCACATCCCGCTCGCCGCGCCGGCCAAGGGAATCGCGGCCAATGCGCAGTCCTTCCACCCGACCTACGCCGCGCTCGTCGAATCGCTCGACAACGCCTGCGGCCGCGTGCTCAAGGCCCTCGACGAACATGGCCTCGCCCAGAACACGCTGGTGGTCTTCGCCTCCGACAACGGCGGCGTGCACATCTCCGAGCTCAAGGAAAGCCCCGCGACCTACAACGCGCCCTCCCGCGCCGGCAAAGGCTACCTCTACGAAGGCGGCCTGCGCACTCCGCTGATCATCCGCTATCCCGGACGTCTCGCTTCGCGCGTGATTTCCGAACCCGTCGTGCTGGGCGACCTCGTCCCGACGATCTGCGCGCTGGCCAAGGTGGCCGCCCCGAAGACCCTCGATTTCCAGGACATCTCACCGCTGCTCTTCGATAGCAAGCCGCCGGCCGACGCCGCCAAGCGCCCGCTTTGCTGGCACCAGCCCCACTACATGAACCAAGGCGGCCGGCCCGGCGGCGTGATCCGCGAGGGCGACTGGAAACTCATCGAACAATACGAAGACGGCAGCCTCGAGCTCTACGACCTCGCCAAGGATCCGAGCGAGCAGACCGACCTCGCCGCCGCCGAGCCGGCGCGCGTCGCCGCGATGCGCGGCAAGCTCGAAGCGTGGCGCCGGAGCGTCGGCGCCGAACCCACCAAGGCCAACCCGGACTTCGACCGCGCCGCCTGGGAGGCGTGCTTCGTCCAGACGGACGCGACGAAGCTCGCGGCCCTACCGACCTCCGAAGCCATGCGCCCCGTCCTCGCCGATTGGCGCAAGGCCATGGACGCCCGCGCCACCGAAGGCTCCAACACGCTCATCCACCTCGAAGCCCGCGACGCCAAGGTCAAAGGCACGAAGCTCAAGTATGAAGAGCCTCCGCAGAAGGACACCCTCGGTTTCTGGGTGAACGACGCCGACACCGCGGCATGGACCTTCACCGCGCCCAAGGCCGGTACCTACCGTGTGACCGTGCTCCAGGGCTGCGGCAAAGGCAACGGCGGCTCCGTCGTCGCGCTGGACACCGCCAAGGGCTCCTGCGAATTCACCGTCGAAGAGACCGGTCACTTCCAGCGCTTCGTCCCGCGCGAAGTCGGCAAACTGACGCTCGTCGCCGGCGAGAACACGCTCACCGTGCGGCCGGTCAAGAAAGCCAAGGCCGCGGTCATGGACCTCCGCCGCGTGATCCTGGAGCGCGTCGAATAAACCCTCAGAGGGTCGCGAGCAGGGCCCGCAGTTCCGCCTCCGGCTCCTCGTGTCCCTGCGACACGGCGAGCGCGAGCGCGTCCGCGAAAGCGGCCTTGGCGCCCTCTCGGTCACCCGCGGCGAGGAGGCTCTTGCCCAGGAGGATACGCGGCATCATCCAGTCGGCCTTGGAGGCCGCGGCGAGGCGCAGGTGCTCGACGGCCCCGGCGGCGTCCCCTTCGGTGAAGAGGGCCTGACCGAGGGAGAAACGGAACAGCGGGTTCGCGGGATCGGCCGCGACGTGACGTCGGAAGATTTCGGAGCGGCCCATGCTCAGCGCTTCGCTTTGGCCGTCGAGCGGCGGAAGATGACCATCGAGAGGCCGGGCAAGCGGACCTCGATCGAGTAGGGACGGCCCTGGCAAGGAATCGCTTCAGCGACCACGCCGCCGAGATTGCCAAGCCCATGGCCGGCATAGTGTTTCGAATCGGTATTGAGGGCCTCCTCCCAGCGACCCGGGAACGGCACGCCGAGACGGTAGGTCCGCTCGACCGGCGTGAAGTTGCCCGCGACCGTCCAGGCCTGCTCGCCACCGCGGCGCTCGAAGGCCAGCACGCTCTGGGCGCCGTCGTCGGCGACCAGCCAGGCGAAGCTCTCCGAGCGCAGTTCGTTGGATGCCAGTTCGGCATCGGCCACGTAAAGTTTGTTCAGGTCGGCGACGAGGCGCTGCACGCCGAGGTGAATCGGGTATTCCAGCAGATGCCAGTCGAGCGAGGCGTCGTATTTCCATTCGGCGAACTGGCCGAACTCGCAGCCCATGAAGAGGGTCTTCTTGCCCGGCCAGGACCACTGCAAGGCCAGCAGGCAGCGCAGGTTAGCGGCCTTCGTCGCGTCGTCGCCCCCGCTCATCTTCCCGATCAGCGAGCCTTTACCGTGGACGACCTCGTCGTGGGAGAACGACTGTACGAAGGCTTCGCTCCACTGGTAGAGCATGCCGAAGGTCAGTTTGTCGTGATGGAACTTACGGTACAGAGGGTCCTGCTTGAAGTAATCCAGCGTGTCATGCATCCAGCCCATGTTCCACTTGAAGTCGAAGCCCAGGCCGCCTTCAGGGACGGACTTCGTCACGCCCGGAAAGGACGTGGACTCCTCGGCGATCATCGCGACGCCCGGCTGGTAAAGGTGGACGAGCGAGTTGACCTGACGGAGGAACTCGATGGCCTCGATGTTTTCGCGGCCGCCGAAGCGGTTCGGGATCCACTCCCCGGCCTTGCGCGAGTAATCGAGGTACAGCATCGACGCCACCGCGTCGACGCGCAGGCCATCGACGTGGAAGCGTTCGAGCCAGGACAGCGCGGAGCAGACGAGGAAACCGCGCACCTCGTGGCGGCCGTAATTGAAGATCAGCGTACCCCAGTCCTGATGCTCGCCCAGGCGAGGGTCGGCATGCTCGTAGAGGTGCGTGCCGTCGAAGCGGGCCAGCGCGAAGAAGTCGCGCGGGAAGTGGGCCGGCACCCAGTCGACGATCACGCCGACGTCCGCGCGGTGCAGCGCGTCGACGAGCGTCATGAACTCCAGGGGCGAACCGAAGCGATGCGTCGGGGCGTAGAAACCCGTGACCTGATACCCCCAAGAGCCATCGAAGGGATGCTCTGACGGCGGC
>CALPIW020000141.1 GCA_943323725.2 Polynucleobacter meluiroseus
CCATCATCCAGAAATTGTCCTTCTTGTTGCCGTTGACGATGTGGACCTCGGGGTCGAGGCCGGCCGCGCGGAACTTCTCGGCCCAGACGTCCCAGGCTTCCTGGTCGAACTCGGACGGGTCGCCCTTGGACTTGTCCGGCTTGTAGACCGTGGCGTAGAGGCGGTGCTTCGGGAACTTCCAGACCTCGGTGATGAGCTCCCAGGCGAAGTCGATGGCCTCGCGCTTGAAGTAGTCGCCGAAGGACCAGTTGCCCAGCATCTCGAAGAAGGTGTGGTGGTAGGTGTCGAGGCCGACGTCTTCGAGGTCGTTGTGCTTACCGCCCGCGCGGATGCACTTCTGGGTGTCGGCGGCGCGGCCCGGGGTGTACGGGCACTTCGTCTGGCCGAGGAAGATCGGGACGAACTGGTTCATCCCCGCGTTGGTGAAGAGCAGGTTGGGGGAGTCCGGCATCAGGCTCGACGACTGGACGATCGAGTGCTGCTTCGATTTGAAGAAATCGAGGAAGGATTGGCGGACTTGGGCGGAGGTCATGGGACGGTAAAGCGGAGGCGGGAAGGGGTCTTTTTAAGCCCCTGTCGGGGGAAAAGGGAAGGGAAATGAAAGGTGGAAGCGGTTAGCGGGTGGCGGTCAGCTAATTCAGCTTAAGGTGACGGGTGACGGCCCTCAGGGCATCGGCCTTTCCGGTATCGGCCGATCGGCCTTCGGCAGCCGGCTCCAGGCTCCTGCGGCTGATGGCTGAAATGCTGGAGCCCGAATCCCCGATACCCGCGGCCGTCACCTGTCACCTGAGGTTATCTAGCCGCCAACCGCCAACCGCTTACCGCAGGCGTCGATGGCAGCTTATCCACTCAGCCCTCCATTCAGTCCTCGGTGATCGATTCAGACCTCTGTCATCGATGCAGTCATCGACTCAGCCCTCCCACGGACGCGACGTCGTCGCGTCCCTACCTTCACTCCGCCGCCGTCAGTTCGCGGTGGAGTTGGAACAGGGCGTGGAAGCTGTCGGCGTAGAAGACGCTGAGGCGTTCGATGAGCTTGCTGTCGTGCCAGGAGACCACGTTGGCCTTGAAGGTCAGGCGGGCCTCGCCGAGTCCCTCGGGCTTGCGTGCGGAGAGTTCCTGCGAGAAGTGCAGCGTCGAAGGCAGCTTCTTCGCGTATTTCTTCTGGTCGGAAAGGAAGGCCGCGATCGCGCCGAGCTGCGACTGGCCATCGAGGGTCAGGTGCACGGTGGCCTCGCCGGGGACGTCGCCTTCGCGCGGCTGGTAGAAGGCCCGGACGAGCGCGGTCGAGCCTTTGAGCGTCACGCGGGCGTTGAAGTCATCGCGCGCGGTCAGGCGGTAGGCCGCTTCATGCGCCTTGAGGTGTCCGGCGACGGCCTTCCAGAGGGCGGGTCTCATGTCCCTCAATCTTATCGAAGTCGGGCCGGAGGCAAGCGGACCGCACGTCATGCGGCGTCGAGTTATTGACAGGCCACAAAAAGGGCGTGCCGGTCGGCACGCCCTTCGGGGAGGAACGGAGGCGAAGGTTACTTCTTTTTCTTCGCCGGCTCGGCCTTGGCGGGCACGCCGAGCGGGTGCTCCTTGAGGACTTCCTCGACCGTGTAGAGGGCGTTGTTCTTGCCCTTGATCGCTTCGCGGACCTTCTTGACCTGGGCCGGCTTGACGGCCGGGAGGTTGTTGCCGAAGGACTGGCGGACGTAGGTGAGCACCGCGGCGACTTCTTCGTCGTTGAGGAGCTGACCGAGGCCGGTCATCACCGGCTGGCCGGAGGCGGCGTCGCCGTAGGTCTTACCGTCGATCGTCTGGACGCCGTAGAGGCCGTTGAGGACGATCTTGATCACGCGGTCAGGGTCGCCTTCGAGCCAGCCGTTGGACGGATAGCCAGGCGTGCGACCGAGGGGCGGGTAGGCACCGCGGGCCGGCTTACCGGGTTCCTTGGGCATCTCGGCGCCGCGGCCGTCGGCCTGGTGGCAGGTCGAGCAGTGCGCTTCGCGGAAGTAGACTTCCTTGCCCTTGTCGTAGAGCTTCTTGTCGTCCTTCGAGAGCTTCTTGTCCGACGGGCCGTAAGAGGTTTCCTTGACGTCGGCGTACTCGCGCAGGTTCACCTTGCCCTTACCCTCGGGGAGTGACTCGAGCTGCTTCATCGTCTGACGGAGGCAGTAGGCGATGGTCGCGTCCTTGGTGCCCTTGAGGGTCGCGGCGGCGGCGATGGCGCGCTCGGTGTCCTGACCGCGGAAGAAGCTGAGGCCGCGGACGCCTTCGAGCTGGACGCGCAGGTGGGCGTCCTTGACGGCGTTCTCCATGATCGCGAGGGCGTTCGGGAGGCGGTCGCGCTGGTAGATGGCGACGCGCACGGCCTGGGCACGGGCGCGAGGCTCGGGGGATTTCAGCAATTGGCCGAGGAGCTCCGGGTTCACGACATTGTGCCACTGGTGGACCCAGAGGGCTTCGAGTAGGTGGTGGGCGTCCTCGACCTTGGTCGGGTCGAACTGCTTGGCCCACTTCTGGGTCGCGGCGATGACCTTGGCGGTGTCATGCTTGTGCAGCTCGATCTTGGCGCGCTGGCGGACGTTGTCTTCGTGCTCGGTCAGGAGCGCGACGAGGTTCTCGACGGACTCGCCGTCGATCTTCTTCGGCGTGAGGAGCGGGCGACCGGCGTAGGTCAGGCGGTAGAGGCGGCCGTGCTGGTGGTCGCGGTTCGGGTCACGCAGGTGGTGCTGGAGGTGGCCGATGAGCATCTGCGACCAGTCCATGACGTAGAGCGAACCATCGGGGGCGACGGCGACGCCGGAGGGGCGGAAGTTGCCGGCCTTCTCCTTGTCGGTCTCGATGAGGTTCGGCAGCAGGGTCTGACCCTTGAGGCCGGCGCCGTTATCGGTGATCTTCGCGCGGAAGATGCCCTGGACGGTGATCACGTTCGTGTTGAGGAAGTCGCCCTGCCAGTCGTCGGGGAAGTGACGGCTGCTGAGGATGGCGGTGCCCGGGCAGGGGCGGGACGGGCGATCCCAGAACTGCGGGTACTTGGGATGGGCGCCTTCGTCCAGATGACCGGAGAAGCCCGGGCCGAAGTAGTTGGCGTTGCCGGTGGCGTCGGTGATGATGTCGTTGCCCCAGTAGTCGAAGACGCGGCCGTGCGGGTTGGCGAAGCCGTAGGGCACGTGGCGGGTCAGCTTGTTGGTCTGGGGTTCGAAGCGGTAGATGGCACCGTTGGTGTTGCGCAGCACGCCGTTGAAGGTCTCGACCTGGGTGCGGTGGAACACGCCGTCGGAGAGGTAGATCGCGCCTCCCGGTTCATAGCAGATCGAGTTCGTCTCGTGGTGCGAGTCGGCGGCATCCATGCCGGTGAGCAGGCGTTCTTTCCAGTCGGCCTTGCCGTCGCCGTCGGTGTCGCGGACATACCAGATGTCGGGCGACTGGATGAGGATGACGCCGTCCTTGTAGAACTGGAAGCCGGTCGGGCAGTTGAGGCCGTCGAGGAAGGTCGTCGACTTGAGCACCTTGCCGGTCTTCGGGTCGAGATCCAGGACGATGAGCTTGTCGAAGACCTTGGTGGTCGGGGAGGTCTCGGGGTAGGTCGGCCAGCAGGCGATCCAGAGTCGGCCCTTGGTGTCGAAGTTCATCTGCACCGGGTTGATGAGCTCGGGGATGGTGGTCTCGTCGGCGACGAACTCGACCTTCACGCCTTCGGGGGTGGAGAGGTGCTTGAGCTGGTCGACGCCGCTGAGGTAGGGGACGGGCTCCTTGCGGTTCGGGGGCACCGGGATCTCGGCCTTGAGGTTGTCGTGCTTCACTTCGACCGGCTTGCCTTGGGCGGCGGCCCAGATGCCCTTGTCGTGGTTGGCGGTCTTGAGGTCGCGGTTGGCGAGTTCGGCGCCGAGCACCGTGGCGTTGTCGATGCCTTCGTATTTGATGCGGGAGCGCTGGCCGAAGATGTTGAACTGGTCGACCGTGCGGTAGCGGTGGTGCCACTGGGTGCTCTTTTCATTCACCTCGGCGCGGACCTTCTCGTTGATGGCGCCGGCGGCCTGGCCGAAGACGGCCTGGAACTGGGCCGGGCCGAAGGCGGCGTCACCGATGGCGTTCACGTGGATGCCGTTGAGGGTGAGCGGGGACTTGGCCGAGGCGTAGAGCTTCTGAGACGCGGCGAAGAGGTCGATGAACGGGACGCTATTGGCCTTGGCGACGGTGGCCATCGCAGCCGTGTACAGCGCGAGATTCTTGTTGTTATCGGCGGCAAGCTTGGCGTCGAAGTCGGCGGACTTCAGGTCTTCGTGCGCGATCGGGGAGAAGAGGACGACGCGGACCTTGCCCTTGCCGTAGTCGGCGGCGAGGGTCGACTTGAGCCAGGCATCGAGGTTCGACTTGAAGGTCTCGAGACCGGCCGGACCGGCGAAGGACTCGTTGAAGCCCCAGTAAGCGAAGATCACGTTGGCGTGGAAGTGCGCGCCGGCGTGGTAGGTGACCTCGGTCTTGCCGACCTTGGTGGTCAGGGCGCCGGGCTTCATGTTGAGGAAGTAGTCAAGGCCGGCCACTTCATCGGAGCGGTGCGGCTTGACGCCGACTTCGTCGCCGGAGAAGCCGAGGTTGCGGACCACGAGGTTGTGGCTCGGGAACGCCTGATGGATCAGCGTCTCGAAGTGGCCGTGGTGCTGCTGCCGGTCGGCGAAGCCGCTGCCGACGAAGGCGATGTTGTCACCCTTCTCGAGGGTGAGGTTCTGGGCCGAGACGGAGACGAATCCGAGCAGGGCCAACAGGAGGGTGGACAGCTTGCGCATGGGGTTTCTGGTTTTGATAAAAAGAGGGAAGGCCATGCGGTGAAGCATGGTCGGATTGGGGAGATGAAAACCTGTCGCTCTTTCAACAATCTGCCAAGGGGAATGTTCCCCTCCGGGCCTGCCAATGAGCATCAAAGCCCCTCATTTGCAGGCCCAGAGGGGTAGGGGGAGGGGCGGGGGTAGGGTGATGACAGATGACAGAGGGCTGAATCGATGAGCCAGGGCGGAAGCCCCGCCACCTGGCACCCGGAATGAAATCATAAAATCAAAGGGAAACCGGAGACCGGATCATTGGCTGGGGTGTCTTATGCCCTC
>CALPIW020000142.1 GCA_943323725.2 Polynucleobacter meluiroseus
CCCGAACGGATGCGATGTCATCGCATCCCTACCCAAACAAGAAGGGCGCCTGACGGCGCCCTCTTTTACTTCCCCGTGTCACCGTGTCCCCTTGCCCACGTGACCCTCGCGAGCTCCGCTCGCGCTCAGTCTCCGCCCTTGGAAGGCTTACCGGTGGAGGAGAAGAACTCCTTCACGCGGGCGCGGAGATAGTCGCGATTGAGCTTGGCGATGACGTCGAGCGTGATGCTCTTCGGGCAATGCGCCTGGCACTCGCCGTAGTTGGAGCAGTTGCCGAAGCCAGCTTCATCCATGGTCTTCACCATGGCGAGGGTGCGGCGATCGCGCTCGGCCTGGCCTTGTGGCAGGATGTTGAGGTGGTTGATCTTGGCGCCGACGAAGAGCATCGCGGAGCCGTTCTTGCAGGAGGCGACGCAGGCGCCGCAGCCGATGCATTCCGCGGCGTCCATGGCCTCGTCGGCGACGGGCTTGGGCACCGGGATATTGTTGGCTTCGGGGGCGGAGCCGGTGCGGACGGTGATGAAGCCGCCGGACTGGATCACCTTGTCGAAGCCGGAGCGGTCGACGGCGAGATCCTTGAGCACCGGGAAGGCGCGGGCGCGCCACGGCTCGACGGTGATCGTCTCGCCGTCGCGGAAGTTGCGCATGTGCAGCTGGCAGGTCGTCACGCCCGGGAGGGGGCCGTGGGGCATGCCGTTGATCGTCATCGAGCACATGCCGCAGATGCCTTCGCGGCAGTCGTGGTCGAAGGCGAAGGTGTCCTGGCCGGCCTTGATGAGCTGCTCGTTGAGCATGTCCATCATCTCGAGGAACGAGGCCGAGGTCGGCACGGCGGGGAGCGCGTGCTCCTCGAAGGCGCCGGGCTGGCCGCGGCGCTGGCGCCAGACGCGCAGCTTGAGCGCGAGGGTGGTTTCTTTTCCGTTGTCCTGGACCATGGTGATTACTTGTAAGAGCGGGTGGAGAGTTGGGTCTCCTCGTAGACGAGGGGTTCGGCGTGGCGGGCCGGGAGCTGACCGTCGCCGGTCCACTGCCAGACGGCGGCGTGGGCGTACTGCGCGTCGTCGCGCTTGGCTTCGCCGCCATCCTGGTGCTCGGTGCGGAAGTGGCCGCCGCACGACTCTTCGCGGGTGAGCGCGTCGAGGCACATCATGATGCCGAAGTCGAGGAAGTCGGCCACGCGGCCGGCGCGTTCGAGCTCGGGGGCGAGGGCGTCGCCGGAGCCGACGACCTTCACGTTCTTCCAGAAGTCCTCGCGGAGCGCCTGCAGGTCGCGGATCGCGCCTTCGAGGCCGGCCTTGTCGCGGGCCATGCCGCACTTCTCCCAGGTGATCTTGCCGAGGGCCTTGTGGTAGTAGCGGGGCGACTTCGTGCCGTTGATCGAGAGGAGCTTGGCGACGCGGTCGTTGACGTCCTTGACGACGGCCTTGAATTCCGGGGCGTCCGTCGAAGGACGGCTGCCGGACTTCTCGCCGGCGAGGAAGTCGGTCACCGTGTAAGGGAGGACGAAGTAACCGTCGGCGAGGCCCTGCATGAGGGCGGAGGCGCCGAGGCGGTTGGCGCCGTGGTCGGAGAAGTTGGCTTCGCCGCCGACGAACAGGCCGGGGATATTGGACTGCAGGTTGTAGTCCACCCAGAGGCCGCCCATCGTGTAGTGCACGGCCGGGAAGATGCGCATCGGCTGCTTGTACGCGTTCTCGCCGGTGATGTTCTCGTACATGTCGAACAGGTTGCCGTAGCGGGCGCGGATCTCGGCCTCGCCGAGGCGCTGGATCGCGGCGGAGAAGTCGAGGTAGACGCCGAGGCGCTTGCCGTCGACCAGCTGGCCGACGCCGCGGCCTTCGTCGCAGACTTCCTTGGCCGCGCGGGAGGCGATGTCGCGCGGGGCGAGGTTGCCGTAGCTCGGGTACTTGCGTTCGAGGAAGTAGTCGCGCGCGTCTTCCGGGATCTCGGCGGCGGGCTTGGCGCAGTCGGCGGCGTGCTTCGGCACCCAGACGCGGCCGTCGTTGCGGAGCGACTCGGACATCAGGGTGAGCTTGGACTGGTCTTCGCCGTGGACCGGAATGCAGGTCGGGTGGATCTGCGTGTAGCAGGGATTGGCGAAACCGGCGCCGCGACGGTGGGCGCGGAAGGTCGCGGTGACGTTGCAGCCCTGCGCGTTGGTGGAGAGGTAGAAGACGTTGCCGTAGCCGCCGGTGCAGACCACCACGACATCGGAGGACCAGGATTCGATCGCGCCGGTGACGAGGTCGCGCGTGACGATGCCCTTGGCCTTGCCGTCGACGAGGACGAGGTCGAGCATCTCGTGGCGCGTGTACATCTTCACCGTGCCGAGGCCGATCTGGCGGGAGAGCGCGGAGTAGGCGCCGATGAGGAGCTGCTGGCCGGTCTGGCCGCGGGCGTAGAAAGTGCGCGAGACCTGGGCGCCGCCGAAGGAGCGGTTGGCGAGGAGGCCGCCGTATTCACGGGCGAAAGGCACGCCCTGCGCGACGCACTGGTCGATGATGTTCACCGAGACCTGGGCGAGGCGGTAGACGTTGGCTTCGCGGGCGCGGTAGTCGCCGCCCTTGATGGTGTCCTGGAAGAGGCGGCGGACGCTGTCGCCGTCGTTCTGGTAGTTCTTCGCGGCGTTGATGCCGCCCTGCGCGGCGATCGAGTGGGCGCGGCGCGGGCTGTCCTGGTAGCAGAAGCAGGAGACCTCGTAGCCCATCTCGGCGAAGGAGGCGGCGGCGGCGGAACCGGCGAGGCCGGAGCCGACCACGATGACGTGGTACTTGCGGCGGTTGGCCGGGTTCACCAGGCGGAGCTTCGCCTTATGGTTGTTCCACTTGTCGGCCAGCGGGCCGGCGGGGATCTTGGAGTCGAGTTTCATGGGTCGGGGCGCTGGAGGTGACGATTACTTCAGGCAGCCGGTGAGCACGGCGAGAGGGATGGAGATGAAGCCGAGGGCCACGATCCAGGCGTAGGCCAGGGCGAGGACGTCGAGCCGCCCGCGCCAGCGTTCATTGCGCAGGCCGAGGGTCTGGAAGACGCTGCTGACGCCGTGGCTGAGGTGCAGGCAGAGCAGCAGCATGCTGATGATGTAGAAGACGGCGACCGTCTTGCAGGAGAAGCCCGCGACGACCATCTTGTAGACGTCGTCCCCGTAGGCGACGTCGCCCAAGGCGACCGCCTTCAAGGTGAAGTGGAGGAGGTGGAAGACCACGAAGCCCAGGATCACCACGCCCGAGTAGGGCATCGTGCGGGAGCCAATGGTCGCGCGACGGGTGGCTTCGGCGGCGGGACCGCCGGCGCGGGCGGCGCGGTTCTCCAGGGTGAGCTGGATGCCGACCCAGATATGAGCGAAGACGCTGATGATCAGCACCGTACGGGCGGTCCAGAGCAGGGCCACGTTCTCGTGCAGCCACTTCGCGTAGGCGTTGATCGCCGCCGGGCTCTTGAACATCAGCAGGTTGCCCGTCATGTGGCCGAGCACGAAGCCGGCGAGGACGAGGCCGGTGAGGGCCATCACGACCTTCTTCCCGATGGAAGAGGGACGACAGCTAGAACAGCAGGAGCTTGCGGACATGGCGGAGCGGGACGGGATGCAAAAAGCATCAAATAGGCAGTTTCCTTTGTTCCCACCCCGGACGCAGGGAAAAGGGGAGGTATTAGCGGGACACCCCCCGATTGTGAAAAACCCTCATAAGGGGGCGAAAGCCCGACCCCCGAGGGGCGCCCCCGGACCCGGGCCAGCCCCCTGGACCGACCGGAAAAACCGCTTGCCATGGTTTTTTTCGGCCATGCAATTCGAAAGTCCAGACCGGCTTCCGTCACAGGACCTGCCGGTCTTATCTTTTTTACCCGCTCCCCAGCCCTCCCGACCACCTTTCCATGAAGTATATTTTCGTCACCGGCGGCGTCATCTCCTCCCTGGGCAAAGGCCTCACCGCCGCCGCCCTGGGCGCCCTGCTCGAATGCCGGGGCCTGAAGGTGCGCATCCAGAAGTTCGACCCGTACCTCAACGTCGATCCGGGCACCATGAGCCCCTACCAGCACGGCGAGGTCTACGTCCTCAACGACGGCGCCGAGACCGACCTCGACCTCGGCCACTACGAACGCTTCACCTCCGGCGAGCTCTCGCGCCTCAACAGCCTCAGCTCCGGCCAGGTCTACGAGACCGTCATCCAGAAGGAACGCCGCGGCGATTACCTCGGCAAGACCGTGCAGGTCATCCCGCATGTCACCAACGAGATCAAGGACCGCATCCTCAAGGGCGGCGAAGGCGTCGACGTGCTCATCACCGAGATCGGCGGCACGACCGGCGACATCGAAGGCCTGCCCTTCCTCGAGGCGCTCCGTCAGTTCCAGCACGACGCCGGCCGCGAGAACGTGGCCTTCCTGCACTGCACGCTGGTGCCCTTCATCAAGGCCGCCGGCGAGCTCAAGACGAAGCCCTCGCAGCAGTCCGTCGCCAAGCTCCGCGAGATCGGCATCCAGCCCGACCTGCTCGTCTGCCGCACCGACCGGCCGATCGGCGAAGACAACCGCCAGAAGCTCTCCCTCTACTGCAACGTCGGCCTGGACTGCGTGTTCGAGTGCCGCGACGTCGAGCACTCCATCTACGAACTGCCGATGCAGCTCGCCGAACAGCGCATGGACGAAGTCGTCGTCAAGCGCCTCGGCCTGCAGTGCCGGCCGATCGACATCTCCCCGTGGCGCGAGATCGTGCGTCGCCTCCTGCAGCCGAAGCACCGCGTGCGCGTGGGCGTCGTCGGCAAGTACATCGAGCTCCAGGACGCTTATAAGTCCGTCTACGAATCCATCACCCACGGCGGCATCGCCAACGAGACCGCCGTCGAAGTCGTGCGCATCGACGCCGAGGACCTCGAGACCAAGGGCACCGCTTCCCTCGAAGGCCTGGACGGCATCCTCGTCCCCGGCGGCTTCGGCAACCGCGGCATCGAAGGCAAGATCATCGCCGCCAAGTTCGCCCGCGAACGCAAGGTCCCCTACTACGGCCTGTGCCTCGGCA
>CALPIW020000143.1 GCA_943323725.2 Polynucleobacter meluiroseus
CTGTCTGACGGCTCCGTCCAGGAGGTCCGCATCGTCTATCGCTCGACCTTCGATGACGCGGGCAAACGTACCGTCGAACCGGTGGTCACCGCGCTGGAGCCGGTCCCGATCGGTCGGGCCGGACTGCCTTGCCTCGATGTCTGGAACGCCAAAGGCCCGCAGTCGCGACTCATGCTCGTGCGTCAGGAAGACGCCGGTAAGCCGCTCCTGACTGCGGTCCGTCTGACCGAACGCAAAGGCCTCGGTGGTCGCGGCAAGGTGAGCGTGAGTCCGCCCTTCGTCGTCGCGGCCGACGCCTCATCGGTCGAGCAGGTGCTCCTGCCGTCCACCGCCGAATCGATGATCGTCGTCGGTCGTGCCGGCGAGGTGCGCACCTATGCCGACGACGGCGAGACGTTTTCGTTCCTGCAGTCTTTCGTCCCGTTTAAGGATTCTGCCGATCCTTCGGTCGCTTCGGCCGGTCTGATCTTCGGTAACGTCTCGGTCGTCTTCGTCGATAAGGCCGGCGCCCAGCAGGTCTGGTCGATGTATCCGCA
The DNA here is from genome assembly GCA_943323725.2 of Polynucleobacter meluiroseus. Taxonomy (GTDB): domain Bacteria; phylum Verrucomicrobiota; class Verrucomicrobiia; order Opitutales; family UBA953; genus UBA953. The sequence goes on from CALPIW020000143.1 coordinate 537, forward strand.
GCTCCAGCCCGACGGCAAGAGCCTGCGTCGCTGGGGCAAGATCCACGACGGTGAGAAACTCCCGGGGGCAGGGCAGGGCATCTACGCGGCTGAGTCCAACAAGTGTTATCTCGCGGTGGCGGGCGGCCGCTTGCAGCTGACGAACATGACGACCGGTACGGTCCGTTGGGACGGCGAAGCACCGTCCGGCGTCCTCCGTCAGGTGGCCTTCGCCGCCAACTACGACCGCTTCACGGCGCTGTCCGCTGACGGCAAGCTACATCGCTGGAGCGTCGTCGATCATCACCCGGAATCTTCGTGGAAGACCTTCTTCGGCAAGGTCTGGTATGAGGGCGCCACCGGCCCCGCTTACTCTTGGCAGTCGAGCGCGGGCTCCGATGAGTTCGAGCCGAAGTATTCGCTCGTCCCGCTCTTCTACGGCACCGTCAAGGGTACCTTCTACGCCTTGCTGTTCGCCCTGCCGATCGCGCTCACCGCGGCGGTCTACGTCTCCCAGTTCCTGCGCCCCGAATACCGCCAAGTGGTCAAGCCGGTGATGGAGATCATGGCCTCCTTGCCGTCCGTCGTGCTGGGCTTCCTGGCCGGCCTCTGGCTCGCTCCCTTGGTCGACCCCCGCCTGGTTTCGCTCTTCTGCGCCATCGGCATCCTGGCGCCTGCCGCGCTCTTCGCCGGCTTCCTCTGGTCCGTTCTGCCGCAGCCCGTCCGCCGCCAGGTCCGTCCGGGCATGGAGTTTCTCTGGCTGCTGCCGTTCCTAGCCTTGTGCGCTTGGGCCGCCTGGCAGGCTGGCCCGGCGATCGAGTCGTTGTGCTTCACTGTCAAGGACAGCGCCACCGGCCTCCCGATCGCCGACTTCCGTGAGTGGTGGCGCCAGACGACCGGCGAGACGTATGACTCCCGTAATTCTCTCGTCGTCGGCTTCGTCATGGGCTTCGCCGTCATCCCGATCGTCTTCACCATCGCCGAGGACGCTCTCTCCAACGTCCCCAACTCCCTCGTCTCTGGCTCCCTCGCGCTCGGCGCCAGCCGCTGGCAGACGGTCTGGAGCGTCGTCGTTCCGACCGCGATTTCCGGCATCGTCTCGGCGGTGATGATCGGCTTCGGCCGTGCCATCGGCGAGACAATGATCGTCGTGATGGCCACGGGGAACACCGCGGTCATGGACACCAATCCCTTCAGCGGGATGCGCACGCTCTCCGCCAATATCGCCGTAGAGCTGCCGGAAGCCGCCGCCGGCCACACGCACTACCGCGCGCTCTTCCTTGGCGCGTGCTGCCTCTTCCTGCTCACCTTCGTGATCAACACCCTCGCGGAAGTGCTCCGCCAGCGCCTCCGCGAGCGCTACAAAGTCGTCTGACCATGGCCTCCTCTTCCGACAGCAGCACTCCCCGGGGCGAAGCCTGGGTCTGGTTCAGCGGCCTCGGCCTCATCATCGGCCTGGGTATGGTCATCGGCCTGCTATCCTTGGTCCTGATGAACGGCGCCACGGTCTTCTGGGCCCCGCCCGTGCCGGTCGCGCAGGTCGACGACGGCCGCGTCCTGATCGGTCAGCTGGCTCAACGTCGCGTCCGCGCCGGCTCGACGGCCGACCATCCGGTCTACGAGCGCCAGTACCAGGTCGGCCTCCGCGAACTGAACGGCAACTCCTACCTCTGGGTCGACGAGGCCAAGATCAAGGGCGAAACCTTCCCGGCCGACGTCCTCGGCCTGGAGCGCGTCGAGAACGGTCCGGCCTTCGTCCGCCCGCAGTCGCTGCGTAAGTCCGACGGCGTGGTCATCACGGTCGCTGATCCCGCTTTCGAGACGGCTTTCCAGACGGAAGTCGCCGCCGCCGCGGCCGTGCGCGAGAAGCTCATCGAGATCACCCGCCACCGCATCGGCGACGTCAATGCGTCCATGGACAAGGCCAAGGTCTCGCTCCGCCGGGCCGAGGACCTGAAACTTACGGACGAGGCAACCGCCTTGCAGAAGGAGATCGCCGTCCTCGATGGACGTTTCGCCGCCTTGCAGGAAGAGGCCAAGAAGGTCGTTGCCGGCGGCGCCGTGGCTTCGCTCATTTCCCAGGATGCCGCCGGCCGCGAGGTCGTCGTGCCGCTCACTCAGGTCATCCGCGCCTGGTTCCCGAACCGCCTCGACACGTGGGGCCGCGTGAAGCTCTTCTTCTCCCGTCTCGGTGAGTTCATCTTCGACGAGCCCCGCGAGGCCAACACCGAAGGCGGCCTGATGCCGGCCATCTTCGGCACGCTCGTGATGACGGTCTTCATGAGCCTGCTGGTCACGCCCTTCGGCGTCATCACCGCCATCTACCTGCGCGAATATGCCCAGCAGGGAGCCGTGCTGCGCATCGTGCGCATCAGCGTCAACAACCTCGCCGGCGTGCCCTCGATCGTCTTCGGCGTCTTCGGCCTCGGCTTCTTCGTCTACGTCCTCGGCGGCTCGATCGACCAGCTCTTCTTCGCCGACCAGCTGAAGTATAACAACAACACGCCGGTCTTCGGCACGGGCGGCCTGCTCTGGTGCTCGCTTACGCTCGCCCTGATGACTTTGCCGGTCGTCATCGTCGCCACCGAGGAAGCCTTGGCGGCCGTCCCGCGCGGCATGCGCGAGGCCTCCTTGGCCACCGGCGCCTCTAAATGGCAGACCATCCGCGACATCCTGCTGCCGGCCTCCGCGCCCGGTATCCTGACCGGCGTCATCCTCGCCATGGCCCGTGGGGCCGGGGAGGTTGCTCCGCTCATGCTCGTCGGTGTCGTCAAGCTCGCTCCGTCGCTGCCGTTCGACGGCTCCGCGCCTTTCCTGCACATGGACCGCAAGTTCATGCACCTCGGTTTCCACGTGTATGACCTCGGCTTCCAGTCGCCCGACTCCGACGCGGCCCGCCCGATGGTCTTCGCGACCACGCTCCTGCTCATCGTCCTGGTCGTCTGCCTGAACATCGGCGCGATCTGGATCCGCAACCGCCTCCGCGCTCGCTTCAAGGGGGCTTCCTTCTAAAAACAAACCACCTCATGCCCCAGATCATGAATCCTCCTTCCTCTTCCCGCATCAAAGTCCGACCCGCCGCCGAACGGGAAGGCCGCAAGGACTACATCAGCATCCGCGACTTCGGTTTCTGGTATGGCGAGAAGAAGGCCCTCGACGCCATCTCGCTCGATATCCCCGAGCGTCAGGTCGTCGCTTTCATCGGCCCGTCCGGCTGCGGTAAGTCCACGCTCCTGCGCAACCTGAACCGCATGAACGACCTCGTCGACGGCATCCGTCACGAAGGCGACATCACCATCAACGGCCGTTCGATCTACGACCCCGGCCTGGAGGTCATCTCCCTCCGCCGCCGCGTGGGCATGGTCTTCCAGAAGTCCAATCCCTTCCCGAAATCCATCTTCGAGAACGTCGTCTACGCCCTCCGGGTCGTTGGCGTGCGTGATCGTGCCGTCCTCGAGGAGGCCTGCGAGACCTCGCTCCGCAAGGCCGCCCTCTGGGATGAGGTTAAGGACCGCCTCAACGACAGCGCCCTCGGCCTGTCCGGTGGCCAGATGCAGCGTCTGTGCATCGCCCGCGCCATCGCCAACCAACCTCAGATCCTCCTGATGGACGAGCCTTGCTCGGCGCTCGACCCGATCGCCACCGGCAAGATCGAGGAGCTCATCCACGAGCTGAAGGACCAGTTCACCATCGTCATCGTCACGCACTCCATGCAGCAGGCTGCCCGCGTGTCGGATCGCACCGCCTTCTTCTATCTCGGCAAGCAGATCGAATACGACACCACCGAGAAGATCTTCATGAACCCGACGCAGGCCCAGACCGAGGCCTATATCTCGGGTCGCTTCGGCTGATTTTTAAACACACACGACCATGCAACGCTTCTTCCACGACGAACTCCGCCAGCTCCGGGACGACCTGATCCTGATGGGCGAGCGTTCGCTCGACATGACCCGCCTCGTCCTTCGCGCCGTCGAGAACGGCGACGACTCCTTGGCCCTCCAGGTCCGCGGCATGGACGATCGCGTCGACGAGCTCGAGAAGCGCGTCGACCGTGAAATCATGCGCTACCTGACGCTCTTCGGCCCGATGGGCAGCGACGTCCGCCTGCTCCTCGCCGCCCGCGACATCGGCCACGACCTCGAGCGCATCGCCGACGAGGCTTCCGTCATCGCCAAGCGTGCCATGGTCATCTCCGAGCGTGGCCCGCTCAAGGACCTCCTCCACGTCCCGGCCGAAGGCATCATCGCCTGCGAAGTCCTGCGCCTGGCCATTGACAGCTTCATCGAGGGCGACATCGCCAAGGCCCGCCTGGTCCTGGACCGCGACGCCGAAATCGATGCTCTGAACCGCAAGAACTACGAGGAGCTCTTCGGCAAGGCCGGCGACGCCGCCAAGGTGTCCGCCTCCCACGTCGAGCTGATCTTCATCTCCAAGGCCCTCGAGCGTATCGGCGA